>JAVBOU010000081.1:0-11007 GCA_031550185.1 Kiritimatiellia bacterium
TTTACGCGGCGTACAAAAGTGGTGTCCAAAAGCAATGTGATGGTTGATCGGAGCATCCGTTTGTGGCGCGCTCTACAAACACCCGCTGTTTTCAACGCATTTCAAAAAACTGCACTATCTATCTATAAGTGAACACTCTCCGCAATGTTAATGATGAGCAAGGCAAGAATGGGCTTCATGTCGCTTCTCCGATTAGTTCAACCGCAAGTTGTCCCTGAATCCCTTGCTTTGGTCGGAGCGGATGCGCACATAGTGGCCGCGTTTCACATTGGCCTTCTTGTGGTCGTCGATTTCGACCCACGCGCTTTTCACATCCGACTCAATGGTCGTGCCCTTGGCGACAATGCTGGGCTCGCGTGTCGCGCCCTCGATGATGTCGGAGTTGTCCACATACTCGAAGAACTCCACTTTCACACCTTTTGCAAGTCCATAATTCGAACCCATTGAAATCCGTGCGACTTCCCCTCCGCCACGAGTCTCCACGACACGCGCTGGCGGCGCATAACGCGAGCCGAGTTCCATGGCAAAGGCTTTCGCGCATTCCTGCGCGGCAACAGCGACTTTGGACTTTGCCGAACTCATGTCCGCGCACGGATATTTCCGCTCAATGTTGCGGGTCAGGATCACGCGCTTGCCATCCGTTTCATAAAACCGGAAGTCCACGCTGATGACCACATCCACCACCGTCTTCTTGTCGGTCGCGATCAATGTGTCCGACAACCCTTTGGGACGTTCAATCATTTGAAACGTGTTCATCGTGGCCGTGATCAGAAAATCCGCGCCCGGAATCGCGGGCAAGGCGTCGCCATCCTCATCCAGCGCCTTCAACGCGCCTTCCTGCATCAACGCGCCGAGATTGGCACGTTCGGCGACTTCAAAAAAGGCAAAGTCGGAAATCAGGCTGGTCAAGGTTGAATCCAATGCCTTCGCGGCTTCACCGGCGTTTTTGTAATCGCCCTGCGAGACGATGATCGCGACACGCGCCTTTCCCTCGTCTTCCTGCTTCGCGGCTCCCTGATCCTGATAAACCGCCTTGTCACGGTCGGTGACGGCCAATGAGGCCGGGTTGGGCGTCATGCATCCCGTGCATGCGATCAATGCCATGCCGGCAGTCAACAGGCATGGTTTAACGGTTGTCAAAAACTGGTTTTGAAAACGACTCATGGTTTTTCCAAATTTCCGGCAAGTCAAACGTGCCGGGAGGTGAATTGCCCGTGTTGATGAACGAAGCATTCCCTTCGGGCAAACAAAAGGGAAAACCTCGTGTAAAATTCACGATCGCTGGCGTGGTGTGCGTAAAAAACAACGCTTCATATCTCGTACTCTTCGCAGGTTGCCGGGTCGACGGCGAGATACTGAATCCTGTCGCTATACACAAGTTTCACAACTTTTGCGGGCTTTTGTTTTTGACAAGCCGCGTGAAACCGCCTTTTGATGTCCTTGTAATCGTCGGACTTTCCGATTTCACAAAGCGAGAAGTAAACCACCGAACGCATGCAGGGACTTCCCATGTATGGGACGAAATAACGCGGGTCATACGCACGCCTGCCTTTCGCAACCATTTTTTCAAACGTTTTCAACTTATACCCGTAGTTGCCGTAAATCACCGGCGTCCTTGACAGTCCCCACAGCCAGGCGGACGCGAGTGGAACGGATTTCCACCAGGCGTCGCGCAGGACGGGAATCCGCAACGCCAGCAAGGCACCGGCCAGCAGCAGCAGGGTCAGCAAAAACGGGTACAGGTTGAGGCGTATGAAGTTCATGCGCGAGGTTGCCTGATGGCCGTCAGCTTGCCGATCACCGCCTGCGCCTGCTCGTCCGTCTCGACGTCAGGTGATTCGATGTTGTAGACAATGGAGGTGGCGCCATCGCAAAAGCCAACCTGAAGCGCAAAGGCGCTGCAGCAACACTTCCGGCTTTTGGCGTAACCCAGCCATCCCGTCAGGGACGCGCGGGGAAACGACCAGAAACTCCGGTTCTCCGCGCAATTGAAAAGCGACGCCGTGCGCAGCACCATCATGACCCGTGTGCTGGTCAGCACAAACACCCCCTCGGCCCCTGACTTCGAACCGCAAAGAAGCGGGCCGATCACCGGAATCTCCGCAAGCAGCTCCCTGATCATGCCGGCCGCCGCGCCCTGTTTCACAGCGCTCACAATCCGCAGCTCGAAGTCGACTTTTTCGCCTTCGTCCAACGTGTACATCGCCAAGCCTTTTTTCATTGATCGTCACTCCCGCCAGTGTTTTGTGTTTTGCGTGATGCCGGAAAACTGGCGCATTCCCGGCACACGCAATCACGGGGCGTGTTCCGCCTCTTTGAGCAAAAAAAATATGGCGACCTCCTCCTTGGTCCTGCCGGTCTTCTCAGCAAGCAAGGCCAGGAACCGGTCCACGTAATCCGGAACGGGAACGTCCAATTCTTCAGTCGAGATCGTCATCAAAATCCTCTCCCCGGAGTTTGCGCCAATTGTCGTCAATGGCTTGCTTGATGTCGTCATAATCTTTTTTCGTCAAATCAACATCCATGAGCGCGTCGCACAATATGTGGCGTGCCCGCGTGGCAGGCGGCTCGTTGTGGTACTCGGCATCCTTCCGCAACTGCCAGTAAAGTTCCATTGGCATGCGCAGGCGCAGGTGCTTGATTCGTCCGTTTTCCTGATGACTCATAATTTTTTTCTCGACAAACAAGAACAGAATAACAGGGGCGATTCACGCCCGCAAGCTTTTTTACACATATAACAAGCTAGAACGTGGTTACTCATAATGTTGATGAGGGCGGACACGGATTTTTCGCTCAGCATGAAAAACACAAAAATCTTCCGTGGCAGAGCATGACCTTTGCCACACCCACGGGTTTCCGTGAATGGCGGCGGTTCGCGCGGTGCGGCCACGATACCGGTTTTTTATGCTGAATTTTCGCGGGAAACGCGCTATACTGGGTCATTCGTTTTTCACCCGTTTCAGGAATTTGTTCATGTCCACATTCTCATTCTGGAATGATCCGGGTTCGACGCTGCATCCGGCGTCGGCCATGGATTTTTTGCCCGCGCCGCAGTTGCGCGCGTTGCAACTCCACCGCCTGCAGAACATCACGCGACACACGTTTGAGAATGTGACGTTCGTGCGCGATAAAATGCAAAAGGCAGGCGCGCATCCGGATCAAATCAAAACCCTCGCGGACATCGAGCGCATCCCTTTCAGCGTGAAGTCGGATTTGCGCGACACGTATCCCTACGGGCTCTTTGCGGTGCCGATGGCGGACGTGGTGCGCCTGCACGCGTCGTCCGGCACAACGGGCAAGCCGATCGTCGTGGGCTACACCGCGGGCGACATGCAGGTGTGGGCAAACGTCGTGTTGCGCGCGCTCTCCGCGGTCGGCATCACGTCGCGCGACGTGATTCACAACGCGTACGGTTACGGACTCTTCACCGGCGGACTCGGCCTGCACGTCGGCGCCGAGGCCATGGGCTGCGCGGTGATCCCGGTTTCCGGCGGCAACACCGACCGCCAGTTGATGATCCTCCAGGACTTTGGCGTGACCGCCATCTCCTGCACGCCGTCGTACTTTTTGCACATCCTCGACGAGGCTGCGAAGAAGGGCGTGGACGTGAAGTCGCTGCCGTTGCACACCGGCATCTTCGGCGCGGAACCGTGGACCGAGGAAATGCGTCAGCGCATCCAGCAGCTCGCGAACATCAAGGCCTACGACATTTACGGCCTCTCCGAAATCATCGGCCCCGGCGTCGCGATGGAGTGCAAAAGCCAGTGTGGCTTGCACATTTTCGAGGACCACTTTTATCCCGAAATCATCGACCCTGACACGTGCAAAGTTTTGCCCGATGGCGAGATCGGCGAGCTCGTCCTCACCACGCTTTCCAAAGCCGCGACGCCGATGTTGCGCTATCGCACGCGCGACCTCTCGCGCCTCGTGCCGGAGACCTGTTCGTGCGGCCGGACGTTGCGCCGCCTGCAGCGCATCTCCGCGCGGTCCGATGACATGCTCATCATTCGCGGTGTCAACCTTTTCCCGTCGCAAATCGAAACCGCGCTGCTCTCCATCGAGCAAACCCTGCCGCATTATCACATCATTGTCTCGCGCAAAAACGACCTCGACCAGATCGAGGTGCAGGTCGAAATCACACCCTCCATCGCGTCCGACGACGTCCGCTCGATGCAGCTCTTGACACAGCGCATCACCACCGCCATCGAGCACGTCACCAACCTCCACGTCAAAGTCTCGCTCGTCCAGCCCAACACCCTCCAGCGTTCCGAAGGCAAGGCCAAACGCGTCACCGACCTGCGCAACAAATAAGGAATCCGCCATGAAGATCAAACAACTCTCCCTCTTCCTCGAAAACAAACCCGGCCACCTTCTCGCCATCGCACAGGCCCTGGCCGACGCCAAGATCAACATCACCACCCTCTCCCTCGCTGACACCGAGCAATTTGGCATCGTGCGCCTCATCATCAAGGAGTGGGAGCATGCGAAGGACACGCTCGAAAAAGCCGGGTTTGTCACCAACATTTGCGACGTCATCGCCATCAAGGTCTCCCACTGTCCCGGCGGCCTGGCCCAGCTTCTCGCCATCGTCTCCGGCGTCGTCAACGTCGAATACATGTACGCCTTTCCCGCGCATCATCACGACAGCGCCTTCCTCGTCTTCCGATTTAGCGACACCGAAAAAGCCATCACCGCCCTCCAGGCCGCAGGTTGCGATCCGCTGACACCGGGCGATATTTTTTAGGAGACACGCATGATTGCGCTTGTGCGAGAACAACATGAAAACATTGCCGCTGCAAAAGGCTGAAAGCCTTTCATCATTAGCGTAGGGCAAGGGGCATCACCCCGCCGCCCTACGTTGACACGCCGAAAACCCAAAAGCCCCAACGGGGCGGGATCAACCGCCAAACAAAAAAATCCAGCGCCATGCCACAGTCACTCTCCCGTGTCTACGTGCACATCACATTCAGCACGAAACACCGCCAACCCGTCATCGACGATACCATTCAAAATGAATTATGGAATTATCTTGGCGGCGTTTGCACGGGACTGGAATGCAATCCCATCCGCGTCGGCGGACACCATGACCACGTGCATGTCTGCTGTTTGTTGTCCAAAAAAATCGCCTCCGTCAAACTGTTGGAAAACTTGAAACGCGAATCCTCCAAATGGATAAAGACGCGAGGCAAACAATACAGCCAGTTTTATTGGCAGGATGGTTACGGCGAATTTTCAATCAATCCTACCGAGTTGGACAAAGTCATCGCATACATCGACGGCCAGCACGAGCATCACAAAAAACACACGTTTCAGGCGGAGTTTCTGGCGTTCTTAAAAAAATACGGCATTCAGTATGATGAACGTTCCTGTGGGATTGACGAATGAAAATGCCAACGCAAATACCGCGATTTTGGGGTGGACTTTTTTCTTTGATGATTGATCCCGCCCCGTTGGGGCTTGCCTCTTTTCGCCCTGTTCGTAGAGCTGCGGGGCAATGCCCCTTGCCCTACGCTAATGATGAAAGGCTTTCAGCCTTTTCGCCTTGCGATGACACCAAAACGTCGGCAAAATCTGTGTTTATCTGTGCTTCGAAAAATTACACAACTTTCCCTTTTCATGAAAAAATCATCCCCTCATCTCATCTGGCAACCGGACTTCGAATGCATGCCACGCGCCGAGCTTGCCGCGCTCCAACTTGAGCGCCTTCAAAAGCTTCTCCGCCGGCTTTATCGCAACGTTCCCTTTTACCGAAACGCCTTTGACGCCGCGGGAATCCGGCCCGACGCCATCACGTCTCTCGACCAACTTCCGTCGCTTCCCTTCACGACCAAGAGCGACCTGCGCGACAACTATCCGCTCGGTTTTCTCGCCGTTCCCCGCGAACGTGTCATTCGCTATCACGGCTCCTCCGGCACCACCGGCAAGCCCACCTTCGTTGCCTACACCCGCGCCGACCTTCGCGTGTGGTCCGACCTCTGCGCGCGCTTCCTCACCTCTGGCGGACTCCGCGCCCATCACACCGCGCAAGTTTCGTTTGGCTACGGACTCTTCACCGGCGGCTTCGGCCTCCACTACGGCATCGAACGCATTGGCGCCGGCGTCATTCCCGTTTCTTCAGGCAACACCGACAAGCAACTCACCGTCCTCCAGGACATGCGCGTCGACGCCCTCATCGCCACGCCGTCCTACGCCCTCAAACTCATCGAAGCCATTCGCGAGCGCAACATCGACCCGCGTTCCCTCCAGCTCTCCCTCGCCTTCTTCGGCGGCGAACCCTGGACCGAGGACATGCGCCGCCACATCGAGTCCGCCCTCCCCATTTCCACCTGCAACAACTACGGCCTCTCCGAAGTCATCGGCCCCGGCGTTTCCGGCGAATGCCACTGCCACGCCGGCATGCACATTCAGGAGGATCATTTCATCGTCGAAGTCCTCCATCCCGACACACTTCAGCCTGTTCCCGAAGGCACCTCCGGCGAGCTCGTCTTCACCGCCCTCGCCAAGCAGGCCTTTCCCATTCTCCGCTACCGCACGCGCGACATCGCCGCCATCACCACCGAGCCCTGCCCCTGCGGCCGCACCACCGCCCGCATGACCCGCGTCACCGGCCGCACCGACGACATGCTCATCATCCGCGGCGTCAACGTCTTCCCCTCCCAAATCGAGGAAGCCCTCCTGCGCGTTCCCGGTCTTGCGCCGCATTACCAAATCGAGCTCACCCGTCCCGGCGCGCTCGACGAAGTCGCCCTGCACGTCGAAGTTACGCCCGAAATTTTTTCCGACTCCATGCGCGAAATGCAGGCCCTCCGCCAAAAAATCCACGCCGCCATTCTCGCCATCACCGGCCTCTCCATGACCATCAACCTCAACGCCCCCAACACCCTTCAGCGCTTCGACGGCAAAGCCCAGCACGTCCTCGACAAGCGCGGTCTCGGTTGCTAAGAATCCGCTCAAAAGCGGCCCGTGGCAGAGCATGACCTCTGCCACGGGCCGCTTTGTTATTCGCTCTTTCGCTTCGGTGGAAGCGGCGCGAAGTAACCGACCAAAATCAACAGCAGGCCCACGAAAATGAAGGAGACAATGCGCGCGAGCGTGCCGACCTTCGCGAGGTCGACCAGAAAAAGTTTTGCCACATCCACCACGACCAGCACCGCGCCCATGATCCACGGCAAACGCCAGCCGCGGCGGAAGGAGAGCATCATCGCGCCAATCCCCACCGCGCCCCAGACAAACGCGGCCGTTGATTGAAAATAGTTGCTAGCGAAAATCCCCGCCAGCGTATAGTCCGCGCCGGCGTAATGATGCACGGCGCGTGCGATCACAAAGTTGAGCCACAGAAAGGCACCCAGCCACAAGGCCGTGCCGGCGCGCAACAGCGCGTCATTGCGCGCGCGGCACTGCACGCAAATCCAAACCAGCGGCGCAAGCAACGTCGCCAGTCCCAGCAGATCAATGAGATTGAAAAACGGAAAGTAATATCCAAGCACCACGCCATTGGAAAACAACAGCGTGGGCACCTGCATCAACACGAGCACGCACAACATCACGGGCAGAAAAAGATTCGGCTCGTCCGACCGTAAAAAGTTTGTCACACGCGGCGGCAACGGCGCAAAGGTCACAATCACCAGCAGCGCGAGCAATGGCATCCGATAGATCAGCAAATGCAACAGGCGATCCGGCGTGAGCGCACCCAGCGCGTGCCCGAGCAGCAACATGGCGAAGATGCAGAACACCGCGCGGCACATCGGCGCAAACGTGGATCCGCTGACCAGGTTGGAGCGGACGCCGTCACGCGGCGCCGCCGGACTGAGGAGGAATCCCGCGGCAACAAGGAAGAGCAGCCACGCGACCACTTCAAGTCGCACGAAACCATGCGGCAAGGACGTCAACGCCAGCAGGTTGACGACGAAAGGCGACGCCATAAAAACGGGAATCGCAAAGACCGGCAACCACGCGACGCTCAGCATCGAACGCGACCGCGCGCCGCCGCCAATCTCCATGAGAACAGGAAAAACTTTTCCGCCCAGCGCCAGCAACAGCGCGGCGACACTCACCGCCGCCAGCAGCCAATGCGTGCCGTTGATGCCGCGCGCGCCACTGATGCTGAACACTTCGCCCAGCAGCGCCACGTAAAGCGCCGCCAGCCCGCACGCCAAAAATCCACCGCCCGGCAAGCGTTCCGCATTTTGCGATTTGCCATGCGCGGCCACCATGCCCGCGGTCGCGATCAAATTCGCCGCCAACACCAAATTACAAAAAAGATGCATCGTGAAAAGCGATGTCGCCTCCGCGCCATGCACGTCGTAATCCAAAAGGCGCGTCATGCCCGCAACGCAAAAAAGCAAAATGCCAAACACGCGGCTTTCCAACTTGTTGTCACGCATACCCGCGACATACAGCGCGGCGGCCTCCAGCGACCAGATCAAGCCGAGAATTTTCAACGTGTCCAACATCTCCGGCTTGAAGTCGGACAGAAAAATCGGAATTGCGAGGTTCACGCACACCAGCGCCTGCGTCCGCAAAAGCGACACCATAGTAGCCAAGCCGGACGCTGTCAAAAATATCCCCGTGACTGCCCGACGCGTCAAGCTGGTTCACATACCCGCTGCCCTTGCGCTTGATCAGGCGGAAGTCCGCTTTTACCGCATCATCGGGCGGCAATGCCAGCAACCCGTCCTCAAGCGCCGTGACTAAGTTTTTAGCCGTGTACGTCTTGATTGTGCTGGTAAGGTTGTAGCCGATTTTTTTTGATTCGCTGCCCTTCACCGCCAACACCGGCACGCGCCCGTTGGTCCACTCTTCCACATCCGACGCCCACAGCCCGCCGCCCGTCGCGTCCACCGCGATCACAAACGGACTCAACGCGTCGCGCATCTCGCACAAGTGCCGACGGTGCACGCGCGCTTCCTGTGACTTGAAACGCAACACGCGGTGCGTCACCACCAGCCCCGACGCCAGCTTTTCCAAAACCGAAATCACCGACGGGTTGGACTTGTCGTTTTCCGTCGACGCCGGGTCGTAACCCAACGCCAGCCGCTTGCCTTCCAAGCCGCGCGCCCAACCGTCCGGCAACTCGCCCTCGTAAAACTGGCACCCCAGCGCCGCCCCCGTTTCCTGCGCGATTCTCAAATGCGTCATGCTGATTGCCGTCGTGCCGCCCATCGGGAACTTCAGCGCGTAGTTCAAATCCCACGCATCCTTGTCGCGCGCCTCCGCCCGATGCTCATCCGGCGTCACCAGTTGCCCCTCATCATTGAACAGCGGTACGCCCGCCGCGTGCGCGTCCTGCGCGTCCACGCGATGCACCCACATGCCCGCCTGCGACTTGTAAAACGTCCCCTCCGCGTTCGGCTCGAACACCATCCCCACCGGCGCCGCCGCCAACTCAAAAGCATAGTGCGCGTCATCATCCGGCAGCGTCGTCGCCATGATCATCTTGTACTTTGCCTGCCGTGAAATGATGGGGTCGACCGCCGAAAGAAACCGCTTGAAGTCCGGGATAAACGCGATCTCATCGAGCAACAAATGCCCCGTCAAACCGCGCGCCGTGGCCCAGTTCGGCGCGATGATTTTAATGCGCGAAACACATGTCGAACTGTGGCGGATTTTCACCTCCAGCTTGTTCTGTTTGTAAATTTCCGCGATGTCTTTCCACGCCCCCACATCATCCACCGAGGACGTGCAAAACCCCGCCTCATCCTTCCCAAACCGCGCCACCGACATCTCGCGCGCGAGCGCCTTTATCTCCACCACCAGGCCTTGCAAAGCGCGAGGCGTTTTTGTTTTTCAAAAACAACGTGACGCTCGCGGACATCGTGCCGCTGACCGCCGCCCTGCGCGACATACAGGACCTTGTGACCAAGGCGCTCGGCATGCCGGAGGAGGGCGCCGGAAAAAACTAGACAGCGACGGCGACCTCACGGCGCTCATGGCGTTCGTCGCGAAGGGTTACGGGTGGGCGTTTGAAAGTGTTTCCTACATGCCGCTGCCGCGCCTGCTGATCATGGCGCGCCACCGGATGGATGACCTGGGATGGAACGGCCTTCAGGAATGCGGCAAAAAACGCGGTACTGTGTTTTGGCCGCGCCAACGCGTACACCGCCGCGTTTCCCGTCAACCCGCTTGCGCCAACAGACCGCTGGATTTTAGTGGAATCCAGCGGATACATGAGTGTCGGCCCCGCCGGTGACTTGCCAACGGGTAACGCCACATTGCTTCGATATCAAATGGAGTGGTTTTATTCTGGAGGAAATTGGATTGTACACACAACAGCCGGAGCCACCATCAGCAATGTGAACTTGGAGACTGCCCCCGGCATCGTAACCAACCTTGTCACGCGGTACTATCAGCCCGTGGCAACCGTGTCCGAGGTGGATGCGCTGGCCGACACCACGCAAGAGCTTGGCGAGGCCATTGCGGACGTTCCGTGCGCCATTGACGCGGCCATTGCACAACTGCCTCAGGACTTGCGTGCACTCGCGGCACGCGATGATCGCGCGGACACGTTGCGGGTCTCGCGTACCAACACCGTGCAACGCCAAAACGGCGTAAAAATCACAGGCGGCGCGATGATTAAATTCTACGACGGAAACCCCATTACACTCACATGGGACGGTACGCGTTTCTACGGCGAATGGGCACCGGGAGAAGAGGGCTCGCCGGTGTCAGTTGTGGGGTACGGACGGGACACCGTAACGCTCCCCGGCTATCCGGTTAACCCAACCGCAAGGCGATTTTCAAGACCGTGCGTTTTGAGGACTACAAATAATCGGGTCGCCGGTGACATTCCGGCGGCCTACATTTTTCGCTACAAACATATTCCATTCTTTCGCGCTACATCCTATTCCATTCTTTTGCGCGCGCTACAACGTTGACCAGTCCGTCATACGCCTTCCATTCATCGGAATAAACCACCGCGTCATCCGGCACAAACCCTTTGATAATCGGCACAAGTGTCGCGGCGGAACAATTTTTCACCACTTGGGTAAAGACCCTGTCGCCTCGTTT
>JAVBOU010000063.1:0-7083 GCA_031550185.1 Kiritimatiellia bacterium
TTTACGCGGCGTACAAAAGTGGTGTCCAAAAGCAATGTGATGGTTGATCGGAGCATCCGTTTGTGGCGCGCTCTACAAACACCCGCTGTTTTCAACGCATTTCAAAAAACCGCACTATCTATCTATAAGTGAACACTCTCAAATTTTTATCCGCGCTCATTGGCTTTCATGCGTGGCTCGTGTGCGGCTTTGCCACGGAGCTTCACGTCGGGGCGGATCGCCGCTTCACGCGCATCGAAAATGCCCTCGCCGCCGCACACCCCGGCGACACGATTGTCGTGCATCCCGCGCTGTACGAACAGGTCGCGCTACGTGTTACCATGCCCGTTGTCATCCGCGCCGCCGCGACCAACATCGTGCTCGACGGCGCAAGTTTCGACTACTCCGGCGCCGGCAAAATTCCGCGCGCCATTGTGCAGTTTGAACCCACCGCATCGGGTTCCACGCTCGACGGTTTTATCCTCGACAACGCCCGCAACACGTCGCACAACAGCGCCGGCATCCGCATCAATCAGGCGAACAACATCACGCTCACCAACTGCGTCATCCGCGCCTGCGACATGGGCGTCATGAGCAACGGCGACGTCGGCCGCCACACCGCGACCAACCAGCTCATCACCCACTGCATCATCACCCGCAACGGCGCGCCCGACGATCCCGGTTACAGCCACAACCTCTACCTCGGCGGCACGGACGTCACGCTCCGCCACTGCGAAATCTCCTTCGCCACCGCCGGGCACAATGTGAAATCCCGCGCCCACATCACGCGCGTCGAAGACTCCTTCATTCATCACGCCGCCAACCGCGAGCTCGACTTCGTCGACGCCTCGGGCAACACCGACCGCCCGAACAGCGACGTTTTTCTCCTGCGCAACACCATCGCCAAGGATCCCGATTGTTCCGGCAACCGCAACCTCATCCACGTTGGCCGCGACGGATCCGCCGAGCGCACCGGGGCGCTTTACGCTGTTTCCAACACGTTCAGTTCACCCTTTCAAACCGCGCTCATCGACCTCTCTTCCCGCGCCACTGCACACCTTCATCACAACGTTGTCTCCAATTCTCCCGCCTCCGCACAACTCCTCTCCCTCCGTCATCCCGACGCCCGCGCTTTTGGACACGACAACCGCTTTCCAAAAAATTTATCCATCACCGGCCTGCTCCTCTGCGAGGATTGACGCAAAGAAGCGCAAAGATTTTTCTTTGTGGCGTTGCTCATTCGCGCTTCAAAATCACCGGGCGATGTTGGCAGAAAAATGCCGCATTTGATATAATTTGACATTTTACATCGCCAATGAGTAACGAAGCCCTTCCATCCTTTGCGCCGGTGATTGTGTTTGCCTACAATCGCCCGGAGCATTTTCAGCGGACGCTCGACGCCCTGCGCGCCAACGCGGGAATCGCGGAGAGCGACCTGCATATTTTTTGCGACGGGCCAAAGACCGACGCGACGCCGGAGATGCACGCGCGGATCGAGAAGGTTCGCGACATCGCCCGCGCGCAAAATTTTGCAAAGTCAACCACTGTGCGCGCGCAGGAAAAAAACCGCGGACTTGCGGCGTCGATCATTGCCGGCGTGGCAGAGGTCGTGTCCTGCCACGGCCGCGCAATCGTGCTGGAAGATGATCTCGAAACTTCGCCGTCGTTTTTGTGGTTCATGAATTGCGCGCTCGATTTTTACGCGGATTATCCCGGTGTTTTGTCGATTGGCGGGCATTCGTTCGGACGCGCCGCGCTGGATATTTCGGCGGACTATCCGCATGATGTGTTTGCGTCGCCGCGCGCGTGTTCGTGGGGATTTGCGACGTGGCGCGACCGCTGGGAGCGCGTGAATTGGAACGACGACGCGGCGTGGCGCGAGTGCCTGGCAAACCCGCGGGAGGTTGCAGCATTCAACCGCGGCGGGGCGGACTTGGCAAAGTTGCTGCGCCAGCACATCGAGGGGAAGATCGACTCGTGGGCGATCCGCTTTATGTTCGCACACTTCAAGCATCACGCGGTGACCATGCTGCCGTGCGACGCGCAGGTGCGCAACACGGGCTTCGACGGTAGCGGCGTGCATTGCGACCCGACGACGCCGCAGGCAAAACACGACGCATGGACGACGCCGCAAGAGCCGCGCTTTGCGTCCGTTATTTTTGAGGACGAGGCGATCCTCGCGGCGCTGCGCGACGTGGTGCGGTCACGCAAACGTCCGTGGCGGGAGCGGTATGCGAAGAAGCTCCGCCGCGTGTTGCGGCCCTTCAGCTCATCAAAATAAAGAAAGAACGCCCGTGACCCACAACTCCCCTCCCCTTGCCCATCGCACGCTTTTGCTCATCATCATCTTCGCCGGCTTCATCAGCCTTGGCCTGCCCGACTCCGTGCTCGGCGTCGCGTGGCCCAAGATGCAAATCACCTTCGACAAGCCCACCGAAGCCGGCGGCATTTTGCCGCTTGTCTGCACGCTCTTCTCCGCGGCCGCGGGCATCTTCAGCGGCTTCGTGCTGGCGCGTTTGGGCACGGGTTTGATCCTCGCGCTCAGCGCGGGGCTCACCAGCATCGGCCTGCTCGGGTACACGCTCGCGCCGCAATTTTGGTGGCTCGTCGCGTTCGCCATTCCGCTCGGCATTGGCGCGGGCTGCGTCGACGCGGGCCTCAACGGATTCGTCGCGCGCCATTACTCCTCGCGCGAAATGAGCTGGCTTCATTGCTGCTGGGGCATCGGCGCCACGGGCGGCCCTGCGATCCTCACCGCCGCGCTGTTCATGGGCGGTACCTGGCGCAACGGCTACACCGTCATCACGCTCATCCAATCCTCCCTCACGCTCACCTTTTTCCTCACGTTGCGCTATTGGGGCGAGCGCAAAATCCCGGCCGACGAACAGGCGGAAAAAAATTCCGTGACAGAGCATGCGTCCTGCCACGCGCTGCTTCGCAACCCGGCCGCGTGGTGCAGCATCATCGGCTTTTTTTGTTATGTCGGCATTGAGACCAGCGTCGGTTTTTGGGGCGCAAAACTCCTCGAATCGCGCGGCATGGAGATCAAGCAGGCCGGACTCTGGGTCACGCTTTACTGGGCCTCGCTCACGGTCGGGCGATTCGGGTTTGGCATCATCGCCGACCGCCTCGGCAACCGCCGCCTTGTCAGCTACACGCTTTGCGGCGCGATTGCGGGCGCCGTGTTTCTCGCGTTGCCGTCGACCAGTCCCTGGCTGTTGTTGCCCGCGTTTGCGCTCCTCGGCGCCGGGCTTGGGCCGTACTATCCCTGCCAGATGCACGAGACGCCGCGCCGCTTCAATCCCGCCGAAGCGCAAACCCTCATTGGGTGGCAGGTCGGCGCCGCGTGCCTCGGCATCGCCGCGCTGCCGCCGCTTTTCGGACTTTTAGGCAGCCGTGTCACCTTCAATCTCCTGCCGCTCATTTATGTTTTTTTTCTCGTCGTAATCCTCGTGCTTCACACCGTGCTCAATCAACGCACGAAAACCAAATAAAAATGTCTTGTGGCGTGGCAGAGCTTCTGCCACGCCACGAATTTTTACAGCAATGTCGACGAAAATACGATATGGGTGGGGCGCGACCGCCGGACGCGCCGGGCTTACGACAAGCTTGTATCCGCAACGCAAGCGACAAAAACAAACGTCCATCCAATTCCCGGCGCGCCCGGCGGTTGCGCCCCGCCTTGAAAGACGCTCTACTTGACAAAAAAGAGTGTGGCGGGCGGCGCGTATTGAATGTCGCCAAAAACGGGAACAGAAGCGTTGTCCTTTTGATTGGCGTAGGACAGCGCGATCCAGCCGGCGGAACGGGCGACGCGTTCGATGCGGACTTCGTCGATGAGGCCGTGGAAAAATTTGGTTTGGGCGTCGTTATTTTCGGTCCAGTCGGAACCAATGCAAAGGGGATTGTCGTTGACAGCGAGTTTGCCGGGCGCGGGGACTTCACCTATCGGTTCGCCGTTGATGTAGAGGCGCAGGTTGTTGTTCGAAACTTGTCCGCAAACGTGAATCCACTGGTTGGACGCGAGTGAGTCGGGCACGCCCAAAGAGCGGTTTTCGCTATTGCTTCCGGACTTGACGAGAACGCCGAGGGCGGTGTCGCCGTAGCCCTGGAGCACGAAATATTGGTTGTCTTTTTCGAGCATGCGGTAGACGCTTTCCTTGCCGGGAACAAGCTGGGCGTGAGGGTACATCCAAAGTGACCAGGTGACGGTGCTGCCGAGGTCTTGAGCCAGTGAAGTGCTGCTGGGAACGCTTATCCTCTGGCGGTTGCCGGCGCCGTTCACGTTGTTGAAGTACTGGGCCTTGCCGAGGAGGCCGTCGACCGTGGAGGATGTGCGGGAGGTGCCGTTGTTGGCGTTGAGGGACGCGTCGGTGGCGTCGTTGAGGTGATAGACGGCGTTGAACCCGTCCAGCCAGATCCAGCGGGATGTGGTGTAGGCGGCGACCGGCGCGCCGGGGTTGCCCCAGAAGGCGTGAATGAGGGGTGGATTCTGGAGGTCGAAGAAGGGAATTTGTACCCAGACGAGGGATTGCCCGGCAGTGTTCCACGTGTCGATTTCATGGGTGAGAATCTGACGCCCGGCGTCGGCAAAGCGGAGATCCGCCGCAGCGGGTTGGAAGTCGGCGTAGCGGAAACCGGGGAGGTCTTCGGAGAGGCGAATGGCGGCGACGAAGTTCGTGAGAATGCCGGTTGTGGCGGAGGTGTAGCCTGTAAAATCAACGGGCATGGCGTACTTCCAGCCAAAGGCGGAAAAAAGCTCGGCGTCGTTATCGAGGATCGTCAGAGTGGCGGTGGAGGTTCCGTCGATGACGGCATCCGTGGCGCCCATGCTGACCGTGAGGGTGCGGTTGGGTTGCGCGAGGCTGTTGTCGATCAGGGTGAAATCGAGGGTGGCCGTGGTTTGTCCTTCGGTCATGGTGACGGCGGCGGGAAAGGCGGGCGTGTAGTCCAAGCGGGCTTGCGCGGTGCCGGAGACGGTGAGCGTGAACGTGGCCGCGCGCGCGCAGGAGGCGGGGCGGGAGAGCGTGAGCGTGACCGGCGAAAGCGAGTCCTCGCTTACGGAGTTCGCGGAAAGATGCGCGGAAATCGCGCCGGTGTCAAAACGGAGGAAGGGGCCTTCGTATGTGGCGGCAGCCGAAGAGGCGACAAATTGGGCGACGTGGATCGTATCGGGCGAAAGGCCGACCGCGGTGGCGAAAGCCGTGCCCTGCGTCGTTGTGCCGACCACGTTGGTCATCCATGTGGAACTCGTCTCAGGGCGGCACAGTAACAAGGTGGTGTACAACCCCGCGGCGCTCTCCGTCAACACAATGTCCGCTTTCATTTCCGCGGATGTGGGATGGACCGTGGTGACGACGGCGTTCAGGATGGCGGGTACGGCGCTGCGGTAAAACTGAACCTTGCTGAGGCCGACATATTTGGCGTCGCCAAAATTACTCTCGACATACAGCGCCACCCAACGCGCGCGAACACCGCCCAACGACAGCGGACTCTCGCCGGTGTAATTGCCGGACGGCGGAACGGGGCGGTTAATTGTCCAGACGTCGCCTTCGGGCGGAAGAATTTCCTGCCATTTGGATGCGTCGGTAAACGTGGAGCCTGGATCACTCGCTTCGTCGGAGCGATAGAGCCGGAATGTTTTCAAAGGGCGTTCAAACGTCGTCGAATTATTCCAGTTGAAATTCCAAATTTTAACGGAATCCAATGCGTAAATTCCGTTCAGGTTGAACTTCACCCATTGCCCTCGGACATCGGTAACCTCCGTGGACATCCACATCTTGTTGTTCGCAACATCGCAATCATGCGTGCCGTCCGCATGAAGCCCCGAGGTGCCGACCAGATTGCCCGCGCCGCGGTCGGCGTACGCCGACGAGGACGTGGCGATCACGCCTGTGATCACATCCGCCGCCTGCAACATGCAGACCGGAACGACAAAAACCAGAAAAAACTTGCTCATAAAACTCCTCATCATGGAAGACTTACACATCACACCAGATATGAAAAATATTAAGTTGAAGCAACCCTGCAAGTCAAGTATTATTCATTATTTCACGTTTTAACCACGGCATCACCATGCAAGACACCATCAAGGTCATTCTCGACACCGACATCGGCTCCGACATCGACGACGCGTTTGCGCTCGCCTACCTCCTCAAGGAGCCGCGCTGCGAACTCATGGGCATCACCACCGTCAGTGGCGAGGCAAGCCGCCGCGCGAAAATGTGTTCCGTCATGTGCCGCCACGCCGGCCGCGACGACATCCCCATCCACGTCGGCTGCGACCGCGCCATGCTCATTGACATCTGGCAAAAGCACGCCCAACAGGCCGACGCGATCAAGTCCTGGCCGCACCGCAGCTTCACTCCCGACAACACGGCCATCGAATTTCTCCGCCAGACCATCCGCGCCAACCCCGGCGAAATCACGCTCTTCGCCATCGGCCCGATGACCAACATCGGCCTGCTCTTCGCGATTGATCCGGAAATCCCCGCGCTCCTCAAGGATCTCGTCCTCATGTGCGGCAAATTCTACGAAATGGGCGGCGAGTGGAACGCCTTCAACGATCCCCACGCCACCGCCATCACCTACGGCAACGGCCGCCAGGCGCGCCCGCCGCGCCACGTCAGTTACGGCCTCGATGTCACGCTCAAATGCACGTGGGCCGCCGACGAATGCCGCCAGCGTTTCCAGGACATCCCCGTACTCGCGCCGGTTCGCGACTTCGCCGAAATCTGGTTCCAGCGCGCGCCGCACGCCACCTTCCACGATCCGCTTGCCGCGGTCTCCATCTTCCATCCCGACATCTGCCAGTACGACGCCGGCGAGGTCAAAATCTCCCTCGCCGAACCCACGCTCGGCTGGACCATTTTCAATTACAAAAAAGAGGGCGGACCGCACACCGTCGCCAAAACCGTCGACGTCAAACGCTTCTTCGACACCTACCTCGCCACCGTCAAAAGCTAAACCCTTCCCGTGGCGTGGCAGAGGTCTTGCCACGCCACCACGCGCATTTTTTTCGTGCCAGATTCCCCACCCATTGCCGAACTAGAAGCCTGCATCGGCGACACCATTGCCGACCGATAGCTGCTGGAGATGGCGCAG
>JAVBOU010000181.1:0-8300 GCA_031550185.1 Kiritimatiellia bacterium
CCTGTTGCGGCTCGCGAGGACGCTCCCCCAACAAGTTCAAGTTTTTGAAAAATTCTACAATAAAACAAGTGATGCACCAGCGACACAAAACAAAACATCGTGTGCTGCGCGTCGTCTGTCTTACCTTGTGTGACGTGGCAAGCAATGGTCTGCCGCGTTGGGGCGCGTGAAGCAAATGCGTTCCTGCGGAACGCATGCGTGGTTTTGTTTTTTCGTGGCAGAGGGGGAGCTGTGCCACGGACGGTTTTGGGGGTTGGCATGGGGGTTGCTGGAAGGAGGGCGTGCGCGGCCTGTGTGGGCGGCGCGGCAAACTTTTTTTACAAAGGAAAATGAGATGCTGACCGTAAGCCAATTGAAGAAAAGCTTCGGCTCGTTTCAGGCCGTGAGAGGCGTGAGCTTTTCTGTTGAGAAGGGCGAAGTGCTGGGATTTTTGGGGCCGAACGGGGCGGGGAAGTCGACGACGATGCGGATGATCACGGGGTTTTTGCCGCCGACGTCGGGGACGGCGTCGATCTGCGGGCATGACATTGTGTCGGACCCGGTGGGCGCGAAAAGTTGTCTGGGTTATCTGCCGGAAAATGCGCCAAGTTATCACGCCATGACGGTGGCGGAGTTTTTGCGGTTTGCGGGGGAGATCCGCGGGTACCGGGGGCGGGAGCTGACGGACCGGGTGGGTGCGGCGATCCGGAAGGCGCGGTTGGAGGGGGTGCGGAAGCAGGCGGTGGAGACGTTGTCGAAGGGGTACCGGCAGCGGACGTGTTTTGCGCAGGCGATTTTGCATGATCCGCCGGTGTTGGTGATGGATGAGCCGACGGACGGGCTGGATCCGAACCAGAAGTTTGTGGTGCGGGAGATGATCAAGGAGATGGCGGCGGAGAAGGCGATTATTATTTCGACGCATATCCTGGAGGAGGTGGACGCGGTGTGCACGCGGTGCGTGGTGATCGCGCACGGGGAGGTGGTGGGGATTGGGACGCCGGACGAGTTGCGGGCGAAGGACCCGAGCGGACGGCTGGATCATGTGTTTCGTAAGTTGACGATGACGGGAGAGGAGAGTCGCTATGTCTAAGCGAAAGGGAAGTGTCGGGGCGATTTTTCGCCGTGAGTTTGCGGGCTACTTTAATGCGCCGGTGGCGTATGTGTTTATGGTGGCGTTTTTGATGCTGACGGGGTTTTTGACATTCATGGTGGCGATGTATTATGAGCGGCGGCTGGCGGATTTGTCGGTGTTTTTCCAATGGCATCCGTGGGTGTATTTGCTGCTGGTGCCGGCGGCGACGATGGGGTTGTGGGCGGAGGAGCGGCGGAACGGGACGATTGAGCTGCTGCTGACGATGCCGGTGACGCTGACGGAGATTTTGGTGGGGAAGTTTTTGGCGGCGTGGCTGTTTATCGGGATTGGGCTGGCGCTGACGTTTCCGATTGTGGTGACGACGGCGTATTTGGGTTCGCCGGATTACGGGGTGGTGGCGTGCGGGTATGTGGGGTCGCTGCTGCTGGCGGGGGCGTGCGTGGCGGTGGGGATGTTTGCGTCGGCGCTGACGCGGAGCCAGGTGGTGAGTTTTGTGATTGCGCTGAGTTTGTGCCTGCTGTTGAATCTGGCGGGGTTTCCGCCGGTGATGGGGTTGTTTAGCGGGTGGGCGCCGGCGTGGTTGCTGGAGAGTGTGGCGGCGTGCTCGTTCATGCAGCATTTTGATTCGTTGTGCCGCGGTGTTTTTGATTTTTACGACGCGGCGTACTATGTGGCGGTGATGGTGTTCATGCTGGCCGCGGCGCACGCGGTGGTTGAGAACCGGAAGGCTTCCTAAGGAGTATGGAGATGCAGAAGAAAAGTGTGTTGACGAGTTTGGCGGGGCTGCTGTTGTTGCTGGTGATTTTGGGGCTGGCGGTGGCGCTGATGAAGGGTTTTGGGTTGCGCGCGGACCTGACGGAGCAGCGGTTGTATTCGCTGTCGCAGGGGTCGGTGGAGTTGCTGCAGAAGTTGCCGAGGGAGGCGGAGGTCACGCTGAAGTTTTATTTCAGCCGTTCGTCGGAGAAGGTGCCGATGTTTCTGAAGTCGTACGCGGACCAGGTGGATTATCTGCTGAGGTCGTACGCGGCGCGTTCGGGCGGGAAGGTGAAGGTGGAGCGGTTTGATCCGCAGCCGGATTCGGACGCGGAGGAGTGGGCGCAGCGGTATGGGATCGAGGGGCAGACGGTGGATCCGTTTGCGCCGCCGATTTATTTCGGGCTGGCGGTGGTGAGCGGGGACAAGGAGGAGGTGATCCCGGTGTTTTCGCCGCGCACGGAGCAGACGCTGGAGTATGACATTTCGCGGGCGATCGCGCGCGTGACGTGGCCGCAGCAGCCGGTGATCGGCGTGATGAGCGGGGCGTTGAATGTGCTGGGCGACGAGGTGAACCCGATGATGATGCAGCGGCGTCCGCCGCAGAATCCGGGATGGTACGCGTTTGCGCAGTTGAAGCGTGACAATGTGGTGAAGAAGGTGGCGGCGGATGTGGACGCGATTCCGCCGGATGTCACGCTGCTGGTGGTGGTGCATCCGAAGGATTTGGCGGAGAAGACGCTCTATGCGATTGACCAGTTTGTGCTGCGCGGGGGCAAGCTGCTGGTGTGCGTGGATCCGCTGAGCTGGAGCGAGGCGATGCAGTCGCAGGGACAGATGATGGCGCCGCCGAGTTCGTCGCTGACGAAGCTGTTTGACGCGTGGGGGATTGGCTTTGACCCGACCAAGGTCGTGGCGGACATGCGCGCCGTGACACGCATTAACGCGGGCAATGGCGGCGTGGAAGAATCGCCGGTCTTCCTGTCGTTGAACAAGGACAACATGAACACGAGTATTTCGTTGACGGCGCAGTTGGCGAACGTGTTGATGGCGTATGCGGGTGCGATTGAAAATCGCGGCAAAGAGGGGCTTTTTTTCAGGCCGATGATCGAGACGTCGGCGTCGTCCTCGTCACTGGTTGACACGATGGCGGCGCAATACGGCGTGCAGGCCTACCGTGCGCAACTCGAGCCGAGCGAACAGCGCTACACGGTCGCCGCGCGCGTGAACGGCAAGTTTGAAACGGCGTTTCCGGACGGCAAACCGAAGTCCGGCACGGAGGAGAAAACCGACACCGAGACCGTGGTGCCGCATCTCGCCACGGGCGAAAGCGCGGTGATCATTTTTGGTGATTCAGATTTTCTTTTCGACCCGCTTTGCGTGCAAAACGTTCCGATTCTCTTTGGCGGCATGGGCAACGCGAAGCAGCCGTTCAACGACAATCTGGCGCTACTCTTCAACTCCGCCGAGCAGCTCACGGGCCGCAACGAGCTGATCGCCATCCGCACGCGCGCCAACTCCATGCGTCCCTTCAAGGTCGTCGACGAGCTGGAGCTCCAGGCCGTTAAGCAGTATCAGCAGAAGGAGGAGAACCTCCAAAAGGAACTCAACGAAACCGCCGCGGAAATCCAGAAGCTCCAGAACGCGCGCACCGATTCGCAATCCCTCATGCTCTCCAAGGAGCAGCAGGAGAAGATCAACGCCTTCCGCGACAAACAACAGGAGGTCAGCCGCCAGCTCAAGAACGTCCGCCGCGATCTGCGCCAGGACATCGAGCGCCTCGGCGTGCGGATGAAGGTCATCAACATCCTGCTCCTCCCGCTCTGCGTCATCGTCGTCGGCGTCGTGCGCGTCTCCCTCCGCAGACATCGCTAATCGTAAGGAACCACACCCATGAAAACCAACAAACAACTCTGGACCCTTTTCATCGTGGCGATCATGCTCGGCGGCGTCTACTTCCTCCTCAACCGCCGGATGCACCAAACCAACGCCCCCGCCGAAGTCGGCAAGCCCCTGCTCGGCGGCGTCGACCTCAACCACGTCACGCAGGTCGACATCAAGAAGGACGGCAAGCTCCTTGAAATCAAGCTCGACGGCGACACGTGGCGCGTCCCGTCCATGGCCAATTATCCCGCTGATTTCGACCGCATCCGCGCCAACATCCGCACCCTCAACGACGTCAAGGTCAGCGACGTCCTCAACGGCATGGATCTCGAGGGCGTGACCGATCTCATCCTCAAGGACAAGGCCGGCAAAGAGGTCGCCGTCCTCCACCTCGGCCAGGCGCGCCAAAAGGGTGTCTCCTCCGGCATGATGTGGCAACCCGCCGCTGAAGGCCGTTACCTTCGCGTCGGCAACAACGAAAAAATCTTCCTCGTCAAAGAGGCGCTCAGCGAGTTCACGCCTGACGCGCGCGCCTGGGTTAAAACCGACCTTCTCGCCATCCCCGCCACCGACGTCGAAACCATCGCCGTCACGCCCGCTGTGACAAATCAGGCTGTGACATTTGACCGCTCCTCCGGCACTCTGGTCATGCAAAACCTCCACGACGGCGAAACCTTTGACGCGTCCAAAGCCTACACCTTGGAATCCGCGCTCTCCTACCTGCGTTTCAGCGACGTTTTTCCCGCCACCACCGCCGACGCCACGACCGGCCTCTCCACCGGCGTGCAATTCCGCGTCACGCTCAAGAACGGCGAGGCCATCACCGCGCGCGTCGGCAAGTCCCTTCCCGACGGCAACCGTTACCTCGCCCTTTCCGCTGAAATCGCCAAAGCGCCCGAAGATTCCACCGAACTCGCCGACCTTCAAAACATTGTGTCCGGACACAACGCCAACTTTTCACCCTGGGTGTACGCCATCCCCGCCTACGCGGCGGACAACATGACACGCCCGCGTGCGGATTTCCTCAAAAAAGCCGATGCCAAGGAGGTTTCCGAACCCCTTTCCCTTGGCACGGATGATGCGACTATAAAAAGCACAGAACATTGACCTTCCTCTCTGGCAGCTCGCGTTTCCTTTCCTCTTCATCTCTACGGGAGCTGTCAGAGAGGTCTCAAACCAACCAAGGATTTCCAACCCAATGTCCAACTTCCTTCCAGGCTCTTCACGATCCTTTCTAAACTTCATCTGCGTGAATCGTCTGGAAGGATTTTCCCCTTCCCTCCGGTGCCCTCACGGTCCTTTCTATTCTTCATCTACGTGGGTGTGCCGGGGGGATTTCCCAAAGATTTAGAATTTCACCCATCGCTCCCCTGGCGGTTTCCGTTTTGTTGACTGCTTGTTTTTCAGAAACCGTCAGGGGAGTCTAAATATCGAAAGGTTCCCGTCATGAGCAACGCCTCCCTTAACGCACAGGCTGCGGTCATCCAAACCCTCCGCGCCGAAGTCTCCAAAGTTCTTGTCGGCCAGGAGCGCCTCATTGACCGCCTCCTCATCGGCCTCATCACCGGTGGCCACATCCTCCTCGAAGGCGTCCCCGGCCTCGCCAAAACCACCGCCGTCCAAACCCTTGCCCACGCCCTCGGCCTCCAGTTTCACCGCATCTCCTTCACGCCGGATCTCCTGCCCGCCGATGTCGTCGGCACGCTCATTTACAGCCCCAAGGACGGCACCTTCACGCCACGCCAAGGCCCGGTTTTCACCAACCTCCTTCTCGCCGACGAAATCAACCGCGCCCCGGCCAAAGTCCAGTCCGCGCTTCTCGAAGCCATGCAGGAGCGCCGCGTCACCATCGGCGACACCACCTACAATCTGCCCGATCCCTTTCTCGTTCTCGCCACCCAAAACCCCATCGAACAAGAAGGCACCTACCCGCTCCCCGAAGCCCAGGTCGACCGCTTCATGCTCAAGGTTCTCCTCACCCATCCTTCCCGCGACGACGAACGCCGCATCATGAACCGCTTCACTTCCCGCGTTCCTGTCCAAGCCTCGCCGGTCGTCAACGCCGAAACCGTCAACGCCCTCCGCGCCTCCATTGACGACGTTTATTGCGACGAAAAAGTCGGCGAATACATTCTCGATATTGTCTTCGCCACCCGCTCGCCCGCCGACTTCAAACTCAAGGAGCTCGCCCCTCACATTCAAATGGGCGCCTCTCCCCGCGCCACCCTTTACCTCAACCTCGCCGCCCGCGCCAACGCCCTTCTCCACGGCCGTGCCTACGCCACTCCGCAGGACGTCAAGGAAATTGCGCCCGACGTCCTCCGCCACCGCATCATGCTCACCTACGAGGCCGAAGCCGAGGAACAAACTTCCGACTCCGTCATCACCAAAATTCTCAACACGCTTCCCGTGCCGTAAAATATGAGATATGAATGATGAATGATGAAAAAACCACACGACTAATCTCTCATCATTCATCATTCCTATTTCATATCTCATCCTTCTCCCCTGTATGATCGACACCGCCACACTCATGAAGCAGGTGGGCCGCATCAAGATTCTCACCTCGCGGCTCATCGACGAACGCCTCACCGGCGAATACCACTCCATGTTCAAAGGCCAGGGCATTGAGTTCGACGAAGTCCGCCCTTACGAACCCGGCGACGACGTCCGCTCCATCGACTGGAACGTCACCGCCCGCACCGGCCATCCCCACATCAAACGCTTCTCCGAAGAACGCGAGCTCACCGTCATCTTCCTCGTCGACGTTTCCGGCTCCCACGCCTTCGGTTCCGCGACCCGCACCAAGGCCGAGCTCGCCGCTGAAATCACCTGCCTCCTCGCCCTCACCGCCATTCGCAACCAGGACAAAATCGGCCTCATTCTCTTTTCCGACCACATCGTCAAATCCCTTCCTCCGCGCAAAGGCCGCACCGCTGTCATGCGCCTTGTCCGCGAAGTTCTCGCCGCCTCCGAAGACACCCGCGACCGCACCGATCTCACCGGCGCCCTCCGCTTCCTCTCCCAAATCCAAAAGCGCAAGGCGGTCGTCTTCCTTGTCTCCGACTTCCAGGCTTCCGGTTACGAACGCACCCTCAGCGTCCTTGCCCGCCGCCACGACATCATCGCCTGCGACATCTCCGACCCCGCCGAATTTTCCCTCCCCAACCTCGGCCTCGTCGAGCTTCAGGATCCCGAAACCGGCGAGCTCCTTCTGGCCGACACGTCCTCCGCCGCCCTTCGCGCCGCCTTCGCCCAAAACGCCGATGCCGAACGCGCCTCGCTCGACCACATTCTCCGACGTTGCTCCATCGACACCCTTCACCTCTCCACCGCCCGCGCCTACATCAACGACGTCCGCGCCCTCTTTCACCGGCGGGCAAAAAAGAGGTAAAAAACAATGTATAATGTAGAGTGTACAGTGTACAAATATGGCTTTAAAACCAAACAAGAACCACGCGCACGTTGCGCGTTGAAATCTTTTTTTAATGATTTTAAAGCCATATTTGTACACTGTACACTCTACATTATACATTTCTCCCTCCTCGCTCCGCTTCTCGCGGCTTCGCCTCAAGAACAAACCAAACCGCCTTTCACCGCCGATCTTTCCTGGGGCGACGTTTCGCTCAAACTCACGCTCGACTCGCCTGTCATCGACCCTGCCCGTGATGTCGTTCTCATCCTCACCCTCACCACGCCCGCCGGTCTCGACGCCACGCTTCCCGATCTTCGCGACCGTTTTCGCGGCTTCTCCCGCGTCGAAGACTTTGCCAAAGAACCCGTCGCCCTTGGCACATCGACCCGCCGCGAAACCGTCTGGCGTCTCACGCCCGAAGTCGCCAAGGACTACGTCCTTCGTCCCTTCGCCGTAACGCTGACCGATACCCGCTCCAATCAACAATCAGCAATCAGCAATCAGCAATTCTCCTCCTTTGCCACCCGTCCCATCACCTTTCCCGCCGCGCCGCTTCCCGAATTTGTCGAAGGCGAAATTCAGGCCGACCTCAAACCCCTTTACATTCCGCCCTCGCCGCGCACGATTGCCATTTGGAGCCTTCTCGCCCTGCTCGGAATCGGCCTTCTCATTCTTCTCATCTGGGGCCTTCGCCATCTTCGCCGCGTCGTCCGCGAACACCGCATGTCGCCCCGCGAACGCGCCTTTGCCGAGCTCGACCGCCTCCTCCATCGCGGCTACATTGAGAAGGGGCTTTACAAAGATTTTTACATCGAGCTCACCCATGTGGTTCGCCGTTACATCGAGCGCACCCACGGCATCCACGCGCCGGCCCAAACCACCGAGGAATTTTTGCGCGAAGCCTCCCGTCATCCCCGCTTTACCGGCGACGTTCTCCAGCGTCTCAAAGACTTCCTCGAATCCGCCGACCTCATCAAATTTGCCGGCGTCACCGCCACCCCTGACCTCGCCTCCTCCTCCACCGACGCCGCCCGCCGTTACATCGATGCCGACAGCGTGAGTTCCCTGTCGCAACAAGCCTAAAATACGATATGGGTGGGGCGCGACCGCCGGGCGCGCCGGGCTTACGACAAGCTTGTATCCGCAACGCAAGCGATAAAAAACAAAAGTCAAACC
>JAVBOU010000103.1:0-9161 GCA_031550185.1 Kiritimatiellia bacterium
CCGCCCGCCCCGCGGCCTCCGGGTGTCTTCCTTTCTGGGTCTTTTCTTTCTCCCCCACCCCCCCCGGGCCGCCCCCCGCCCCCCCTCGCCCTCTAATGGGAAACAGGTTTTGGAACAAGTTTACTATTAACTGTCACCTGCCCCCGCATTGCCTCCGCATGTTTCTCCATCTCGCGAACCAAATGAAACTGCACGCGGCAGCGATCCAAATTCTGCCCCGCGCGCGTCGTATGAAAATACAAGTCGCCGTTCAGGTAATCCGTCAAAAACCGCACACCGCACTCAAACGTCAAAAGCGGACCCGCAAGATGCAGCATCGCCAGCTCCTCGTCCGTCAGCATCGCGCCCGCCGTCTCCAAAAATCCCTCGACCAGCGCCGCGTACAGATCAAACCGAAACGGCACCTTCGACAAATCACGCTCGTCCTCCGTCGCCCCCAGCACCGAACGCACCATGTCGCCAAAATCATACAGCATCGAGCCCGGCATGCACGTGTCCAGATCCACCACGCAAATCCCCTTCCCCGTGCGTTCGTCGATCAGCACATTGTTCGCCTTCGTGTCATTGTGCGTGACACGCCATGGCAACCCGCCCGCCGCCAGCGCATCCACCACGAGCGACGCCATGTCGCGGCGCGCGCGCACAAACGCGATCTCCTCCGCCACCTCCTTCGCCCGTCCGCACGGATCATGCCGCACCATCCGCTCAAACGCCTCAAGCCGCTTCGGCGTGTGGTGAAAATCTGGAATCGTCTCATGCAGCACACCCTCCGGAAAATCATCCAGCGCGACCAAAAAATCCCCCCACGTCCGCGCGATCGTCCGCGCGTCGTCACACGTTTCCACGCGGTCCAGCACGCGCACCCCGTCGATGAAATAATAACAGCGCCAAAACTCCCCCGCCTCCGTCGCGTGGTACGACTGCCCGCTGCGCGTCGGCACCAGCGTGATCACATGGCGCGTCAAATCCCCCGTGGCACGACCCGACTCCTGCCACGCCCCGCGGTTCGCCTCCAGCCGCTCGCGAATGTGCCCCGTCACCCGCCGCATGTTCTCCATCAAACGCGGAATGTCGTGAAACACATGATGATTCACGCGTTGAAAAATATACGGCGTGTCGCGGCCGCTCTCGCGAAAGACAACCCGCAGCGTGGCATGAATATGTCCCGTGCCACAACGCTCCGCCGAGACAAATTCCCCCGGGATCCGAAAAGCGCGGGCCACCACCGGCACCTGTTGAAGCGCCTCGTCGCTCACGCGCGCGGCTCCGCGCGCCAGCCAATTTCCGCCAGCCACTCCGCGCACGTCCGCGTCCATCCGCGCGCCGTGCCGTCAAACCCCTCCGCCAGCCCGATGCCATGCCGGCCGCGCGGATAAACATGCAGCGAAAAACTCACGCCCGCGTCCGCCAACGCCCGCGCGTAAAGCAGCGGATGCGCCACCTGCACCACCGGATCCTCCGCCGTGTGCCAGATGAACGCCGGCGGATTGCGCCGCGTCACCGTGTTCTCAAGCGACAGCGTATGCAGCAACTCCGGCGACGGCGACGAACCCAAAAGATTCTCCACCGAACCCGTATGCCGGACGTTCGGGCTGAACGAAATCACCGGATAACACGCAATCAGCGCATTCACGCGCGACGCCGTCCGGCCCACCGCGTCACCCTCCGCCAGCCCGTCGTCGCCAAAGTTTGCGACCGAACACGCGAGATGCCCGCCCGCGCTGAAACCCAGCACGCCGATGCGTTGCGGATCAACCTTCCACCCGTGCGCATTGTACCGCACCGTGCGCACCGCGCGTTGCGCGTCCATGAGCGGCACCGGGTGGCGGTTTGGCGCGATGCGATAGTGGCACACCACCGCATGCAACCCAAGCTGGTTCAGCCACAGCGCGATTGGATCCGCCTCATGCGCCGCGCGTCCGGCATACCCGCCGCCGGGCAGCACCACCACCAGCGGACGCGGCGCGCCGCTTTCAATCAAAAACAACTTCATGACCGGCTCCGTCGCCGCGTCGGCCCACAACTTTACTTCACGCTGTTCATTCATCGCGCGTATTCTATCGCGTCCGCGGCAAAAAAGACAACCGCGAAATATTGCGACACACCACACCAACGGACACCTCACATCGTATTTTTAGCAACATTGGTACATTTCAGGGTGGGGCGCGACCGCCGGGCGCGCCGGGCATCGGACGGGCGTTTGTTTGTTGTCGTTTGCGTTGTGGATACAGGCTTATCGTGAACCCGGCGCGCCCGGCGGGCGCGCCCCACCATTTATCACTCCCGTTTGAGTTCATAATTTATGACCCATCATCGCCTTAGCGAATTATAATCTCCACATTTCAGACTCTTTTTGGAATCAAAACTCTTCTCTGTTTCACACATCCACAGGGTGAGCAAAATTCAGGCGGGAACCTCTAATAATACCATCCAAAGAAAAAATGCATGATTCGATGTTCCCATCTTGCATTCGTGTTCATTCGTGTCCATTCGTGGTTCAATCCTCACCGCACAACGACAACACTCTGATTTTCATGGCGATTTTGAACCACGAATGGACACAAATGAACACGAATTATCAATGTATGCAGGGTTGTGGTAGGTGCCTCGTATCATGGTTTGCAGGATGAAAAATGAATTTTTAGAGGTTTCCAGGCGTATTTTGATTATATTGAGATGTTTTCGTGACCCTTCATTTTCCTTTTTAGGGTTATTCGTCGGCATCCAGGTCGGGAGTGGCGAGCCATTTTTCGATGACGCTGGAACACACGTCGAGGTCGGCGGCGGTGATATTGCAATGGATGGTGACGGCGTTCCCATCCACAGTGGCGACGAGACTTTCCGCACAGGCGGTGTTTTGGCCAATGAATTGAAAGAGGGCCATTTTAAGGAGGCCAAGGACGTTAATCTGGATGTAGTCCTTGAGCTCCACGGCGCGTTCAGGCGTGTCGAAAACGAACGTAAGCGTGCCGTTGTATTCGTCGCCGTAAGTGGCGGCGGCGCAAACGCCCTGGAGCGCCATGACCGCGTTGACGACAGGCTTGAGACCGACGGGAATCGCATCGTCATCAAACGGATTGCCAAACCGCATCAGCACGTCGGAAAGAACCGGGGGAACGACAACCGCGGTGAGGGAATCGTGCCGGACAAGCGGGGTGTCGAGGAGCTTTTGCACGCCCGCCGAAAGCGCGGCTTTTTCGCCGGCGTTCGCGCGGTCGATGGCGGCGTTAACATCCTTTTGAAATCCCATGTAGAGAGCCCGTCCGTTGGCAAGCAACGCGAGGGAGAAGGTTGGAACCTTGTCGGCGGGGATGCCAAAATCGTTTTCCTCGACGCCTTTCAAGGTGATGTTCACGCCGGCGGCGTTGCCGTGGGAAAAATCGGAGACGGTGACATATTGATGGAGTTTTTCAATATCATCCGCCATCGTGGGGTCGCTGTCGACAAGGCGCTTGTGAATGTCGTCAAAAAACTCACGCGGGGCATTTGGAGAAATGGGCTGCTTGAAGGTCAAGCCCGCGATGAAGCGGAGATCGTCGAAGGAGATGTCGGAAAAATTGCGTTCATTGAACAGGGGGATGGTGTTGGTAACGAATGTGGCGAAGGCGGCGGAAACCACGGACTGGTCGAGGTTGTCAGGCGCCAGGCCGAGGCGTTCGGCAAGTGCCTGCAACTGCATGATACTGTCATACACGTTGGGGTTTTGATCATCTTGCGCGAGGATGTTTTGGATTTTGGTGTTGATATCCACCTGCCACTGATGGACGGCCGAGGCGTTGATGACCGCGATATTTTGATAGGCGTAAAAATCGGCGCCGGGAACAAGCGCGGCGTCGATGGCTGCCTCGGGCGTGACGCGCGGACGGCATCCGACGAGGGCAACGAGCGAGAGCGTGACAAGGCAGAATTTTTTCATGAGCTTTTTTTGTGAAAAGTTGTGGCGTGGCAGAGGTCTTGCCACGCCACGGGAGGCTTTTTGCGTTTATTCGACGGTGACGCTCTTGGCGAGGTTTTTGGGTTTGTCGATGTCGCAACCGCGAAGACGGGCGGCGTGGTAGGCAAGAAGTTGGAGGGCGACAATGCTCGGAACAGGGGTGGTGAAGGTGGCGGTGCGGGGGACTTCAATGTGCCAGTCGCAGATGGAGGCCGCGTCGGTGTCGCCCTCGGTGATGACGCCGAGGATGGGGGCCTTGCGGGCGCGGCATTCGAGGACATTGCTGATGGTTTTGTCCTTGCCGTCAATGTCGTTGAGCAGGGCGATGACCGGTGTCGTTTCGTCGAGCAGTGCGATGGGGCCGTGCTTGAGCTCGGAGGCATGGAAGCCCTCGGCGTGGATGTAGCTGATTTCCTTGAGTTTGAGGGCGCCTTCAAGGGCGGTGGGATAGAGGACGCCGCGGCCAATGAAAAAGGCGTCCTGAGCTTTGGCGATGTCCTTGGCAATGCGGGCGATCGCGTCGTTTTGCGCGAGGACGCGTTCGACGAGGCCGGGCATGGCGTCGATGGCTTTGCAGAGGTCGGCGCCTTCGTCCATGGAGAGGCGGCGGGTGCGGCCAAATTTGAGGGCGAGCATGAGCAGGACGGCGACCTGGGCGGTGAAGGCCTTGGTGGAGGCGACGCCGATTTCGGGGCCGGCGTGGAGGTAGACGCCACGGCCGGTTTCGCGGGCACTGGTGGAGCCGACGACGTTGCAAATGCCGGCGATGAGGGCACCTTTGCGCTTGGCTTCGCGAACAGCGGCGAGGGTGTCGGCGGTTTCGCCGGACTGACTGACGGCGAGGACGAGGTTGTCGGGCCCGACGATGGGATTGCGGTAGCGAAACTCGGCGGCCTGCTCGATGTCGAGGGGAATGTTGACAAGGGATTCGAAGGCGTATTTGCCGACCATGCCGGCATGGAGGGAGGTGCCGCAACCGACGACGATGGCGCGGTGAATGGAGGCGAGATCGCGGGGATCGAGGTTGAGGCCGGAGAGGATGGCGGTGCTGTTGCGGTAGTCGAGACGGCCGCGAAGGGCGAGGCGGAGGGTCTCGGGCTGCTCGAAGATTTCCTTGAGCATGAAGTGCTCGAAGCCGCCTTTTTCAGCGGCGTGGTCGTCCCAGTCGATGAGGGACTTTTCGCGGTCGACGCGGATGCTGTCGAGGTTGCGGACCTCGACGTCGGCGGCGGTGACGCGGGCCACATCGCCGTCCTGCAAATAGATGACCTGGCGGGTATGACTGATGATGGCGGAGGCGTCGCTGGCGACAACGGCCTCGTCCTGGCCAATGCCGATGAGGAGCGGGCTGCCGCTACGCGCGACGATGATCTCGCCGGGGTTGTCGGCGCACATGACCGCAATGCCGTAGGTGCCCTCCACATGTTTGAGGGCCTGCAAAACAGCGTCGTAAATTTTGCCCTGGAAACATTCGCCGACAAGATGGGCGAGGACTTCGGTGTCGGTCTGCGAGGCAAAGGTGTGACCGTGCGCGAGGAGCTGTTTTTTGAGCGTGGCGTAGTTTTCGATGATGCCGTTGTGGACGAGGACAATTTTGCCGGACTGGTCGCGGTGCGGATGCGCGTTGCATTCATTGGGTTCGCCGTGCGTGGCCCAGCGTGTGTGGGCGATGCCGATTGTCGCGCGTTCGGCGGCGTTGTCGGCCCACTCCCGCTGCACGCGTTCGGCGAGCGCCTTGACCTGGCCGACGGTGCGGAGGACCTTCACGTCGTTGTCTGCGACCACGGCGACGCCCGCGGAGTCATAACCGCGGTATTCGAGCCGGCGCAAACCGTTGAGCAAAATTTCCGAGGCTTCGCGCTGCCCCACATATCCGACAATTCCACACATGCCAACATCTCCTATTCCGAAAGTTCCTTGCGAACCGCGTCGCCGAGCGCGGCCATCCATTGCGCGACCTTCTCCGGCGTATTCGCCTCGACGAGGAGGCGGATTCGCTTTTCTGTGCCAGAGTAACGCACGATCACGCGGCCGTCGCCACCCAGATCCGCGCTCGCCGCGTGGATCACCGCCTGCAGCTCCGGCAACTGCTCAAAAGGTATTTTGTCGCGCACGCGCAGACTCGTAAGCTGCTGCGGATACAGCGTCATCCCCGACTTCGCCACCCACTCCGCGAGCGGCGCGCCGCGCATCAGCGAGACGACTTGCAACGCCGCGAGCAATCCGTCGCCCGTGCGCGCAAACTCGCCAAAAATCAAGTGCCCTGAATTTTCGCCGCCAAAGTTGTACGCCTCCGCGCGCATGCGGTCGATCACATAGCGGTCGCCCACGTCCGTCATCGCCACGCGGATCCCACGCGTCGACAACGCCGCGTGCAAACCCAAATTGCTCATCGACGTCACGACCGCGGTCCGCTTCGCCAAACCCCCCTCCGCGTCCAACGCCATCGCCGCCGCGGCCATCAGCATATCGCCGTCGACCACGCCCCGCGCGTCGCACATCACCAGCCGGTCCGCATCGCCGTCGAGCGCAATGCCCAGCGCGGCGCCCGTCTCGCGCACGCGCGCCAGCAACTTCTGCGGATGCAACGCGCCGACGCCGTCATTGATGTTCATGCCGTCCGGCGCGGCGCCCATGACCTCCACCTTCGCCCCCAGCGCGCGCAACACCCGCGGCCCCGCCTCAAATGCCGCGCCATTCGCACAGTCCAACACCACCGTCACATCCTTCAGCAAATCCGGCTTCACGGTCGAGAGCAAAAACGCCACATACGCCTCCGCCGCATTCGCCACCATCGAAATCGTACCCAGCTCGCGCCACGACACGCCATGGCCGCCCGTGGCAGAGCTCGAGACCTGCCACGCGATCGCATCCTCCTGCGCGTCGTCGAGCTTGTAACCGGTCGCGCTGAAAATTTTAATGCCGTTGTCCGACGCCGGATTGTGTGACGCGGTGATGGCAATGCCCACCTGCGCCTTGATCGCCTGCATGACGATCGCCACCGCCGGCGTCGGCAACACGCCCGCGAGCCGCACGTTCACGCCGCCCGAAGCCAGACCGCTCGCCAGCGCCGTTTCCAGCATCTGACGCGACCGCCGCGTGTCGCCGCCGATGACCGCCGTGCCTCCCGCGGGAAGCGTCGCCGCAATGGCCTTGCCGACCGACAACGCGATTTCCGGCGTCATCGGCCACACATTCGCCTCGCCGCGAATGCCGTCTGTTCCAAAGAGTTTTTGCATGAATTATACAGTGAAAAAGTGGGTGAATAGCTTACACAAACCACCCCGCCTTGTAAAATAGTTTGTGGCGTTTGCGAATGTCGCGCTAGACTTGCCATGCCAACACTGGTACCATTTTTGTTCCTCCTGCGGGAGGGATTTTGTTCAACGCGTGTGAAGGAATGACATGAAACGTTTCAAGGTGGGCGTCGTCGGTTGCGGAAACATCTGCGACATTTATTTGAAGAACATGACCGGGTTGTTTTCGAAACAACTCGAGGTGGTCGCGTGCGCGGATTTGGACGCGGAACGCGCGAAGGCCAAGGCCGCGGCGTATGGCGTGAAGGCCGTGGATGTCGCGCACATGATGGTGGATCCGGCGATTGACATCATCGTCAATCTCACGATTCCCAAGGCGCATTTCGACGTCGCGATGCAGGCGGTCAACGCCGGCAAGCACGTCTACTCCGAGAAGCCGCTGACCCTCACGCGCGAGCAGGGCAAGGCGCTCCTCGCAGCCGCGCGCGCGAAGAATCTCCGCATCGCCAACGCACCCGACACCGTACTCGGCGCGGCGCATCAAACCTGCCGCAAGCTCATCGACGACGGCGTCATCGGCGCGCCGGTGGCCGCCACCGCGTTCATGCAATGCCACGGCCACGAAAGCTGGCATCCCGACCCTGAATTTTATTACCAGCCGGGCGGCGGTCCGATGTTCGACATGGGGCCGTATTACGTCACCGCGCTCGTGAACATGTTCGGCCCGGTTCGCCGCGTCACCGGTTCCGCGCGCGCCTCCTTCCCCACGCGAACCATCACCAGCGCGAAGAAAAACGGTACGGTGATTCCCGTCGAAGTCCCGACGCACGTCGCGGGGATCATGGACTTTGCCAACGGCGCGATCGCCACGATCATCACCACCTTCGACGTTTGGGCCGCGACGCTTCCCTGCATCCAGGTGCACGGCAGCAAGGGCTCCATGCAGGTGCCGGATCCCAATGGTTTTGGCGGCGAAGTGAAGGTGTGGACGGTTGACAAACCGGAGTGGACCAACGTCGCGCTCACGCATCCTTATCCCGACAACAGCCGCGGGCTTGGCGTCGCCGACATGGCCGCCGCGATTGAATCCGGCCGGCCGCATTCCGCCAATGGCGACCTCGCCTATCACGTGCTCGACATCATGCACGCCTTTCACGACGCCTCCAGCCAGAGCCGCCACATCACCCTCGAGAGCACCTGCCCGCTCCCGGCGCCGCAACCCGCAACGTCGCGCTGGGTATAGGGTCTTAAGGTGGGGCACGACCGCCGGACGCGCCGGGCTTACGACATGCTTGTATCCGCAACGCAAGCGACAACAAATAGACCTGTTGGGGCATAACGGCTTCATCCACCATTGATACATGTGAAGTATTGTCGAGGTGTTTCGCGGGATTTTTATGTTTGTCGGTTGATCCCGCCCCGTTGGGGCTTGTGTCATGTGTGCGGCGATGACGCAGGGCTGCAGCTTGCCCTACGTTAATGATACAAGGTTTGCAGCCTTTGATACAAGGTTTGCAGCCTTCAACGTGCGACGATTCGTTGCTTGCCGTCCCGTTAGCGACGGGAGGTTGTGTCACGCAGGCGTTATGTTTTCGCTCACGAGACACCCCTGTTGGGTGTTGAAGACACACGTCGCCATGTTGTATAAAATCTCTATATGGAAACCTCTTGTAATGGATGCAGAAGAAAATAGATGTGTTGTGGTATAACTCTTGCCTGAAAAATCAACATCCGGTTTACTCCCTCCATGTTCATCTTGAAAAAACTATAGGTTCAAGACTAGTTTAGAGTGGATTTTGTCTGAACTCCTTTAACAATACCCGATAGAGATTTTCGAGAGTGTTGACATATAGATATAAACATGTTAAAATATGCCTCTCACACGAACACCACAGAGGTTTAGCAATGCCCAGTTGCAAAAATTGTGAATCTACGAACTGCGTCAAAAGCGGCAAAGTCCGCGGGAAACA
>JAVBOU010000098.1:0-8618 GCA_031550185.1 Kiritimatiellia bacterium
TGTTTCCCGCGGACTTTGCCGCTTTTGACGCAGTTCGTAGATTCACAATTTTTGCAACTGGGCATTGCTAAACCTCTGTGGTGTTCGTGTGAGAGGCATATTTTAACATGTTTATATCTATATGTCAACACTCTCGAAAATAAATTCCAACCCCGGAGGGGTTGAACAATCTTCTTCCGCTAACAAATTCCCGGCATGTTGGTGGCATGATTCCAATCATTTTGTGCAACCCCTCCGGGGTTGATTTCGGTTTGATACGCTGACCCAGGGTAACCGCAACCTTGGGCTTTGTTGTTCAACCTCTTCGAGGTTGGAGAGATGCGTCGCAATGTTGCGTGAAAATCTCTCTAAAAATTGGCGCGAAGCCGCGGCATTCAAAGGCTGAAAGCCTTTCATCATTAGCGTAGGGCAAGGGGCATTGCCCCGCAGCCCTACGTCAGCAACGCACACCACGCAAGCCCCAACGGGGCGGGATCACCCGCCAAAACAAAAATCAAGCAAAATATAGTATTTTTAGTCGACTTTGACACACTCCGTTCTACCCAAGACAACCCTGTTGACTTCCGTCTTCAGCGTCGGAGACGCGTAACAACAGTAACCGTCGGTGGAGCGAAGCGGAACCGGCGGTCATCGCCATACCATTTATCAACCCCGGAGGGGTTGAACAAAACCACGGGATGTACGCGCTGGTTTCAACATCCCGGTCGTGTTCAGCCCCTCTGGGGCTGATGGAAAGAGACACGGCTTTCCGCCGGTTCCGCACTCGCTTTGCTCGCGCTCCACCGACGGTTACTTTTGTTACGCACCTGCGGTGCTAAGAATGGTCACGTCGCAATGTTGCGTGAAAACCCTATACCACAACAAAACGCCACATGAAATAATGCTGGACGAAACCGCGTCCGGTTAAAATGCGATAGCGCCCAAGTTAATGACCACTTTCCTGCTCCTTTGTGGTCTTTATATTCACAGGGCCGTATACTTTTTCTCCATCTTCGATGACGTCCTCCATGCTTCCTAAGAATGGGTATCTATGGCCAATTAATTGCTTTTGGGCTTTGAGGCTTTCGTTATAATTCGAAAAATTCATAATGCCCCCATGTTCAGAAAAAATCATGATTTGTTTAAAATACGCTATGTTTTGAAATTGTAGCGTTTCCGATATTGAGCGAGAAGGTAGAATAAATGTATCTTTATTACGCAGCCATTTATCTTTTGGTCTAGTCCAAATGGTGTGTCCCCAAGAGCTACCGAGTATAGAAACTACAGACAAGACGTTATTCGGACCACCCGCAAAAACTTGATGGCTTAGCACGCCAACTGAAGATCCCTTGTATGGGATGAGTACAAGCGCGAACAAAAGACAAAAATCAAAATGTCGAATAGACGTGTTCCAATACTTACACATGGAGGGCGAGCGTCCTCCATGTGTAAGTATTGGAACACGTCTGCGACATCAACGCGCGGACGATGTTCAGGCTCAGCGAAAAGGGGCAGGTGAATCTTGAGCGGACGCGTGAGATAAATCGTCGAAATTGACCTGTCCTTTTAGGGCGCAATATTCATTCATGCTTTGACCCAGGGCGTTGCCCTGGGCTGGAATGACCTGCCCTGTTGGAGCGCGAGATCGCCGTGGCGTGGCAGAGGTCGTGCCACGCCACACGAGGCATTTACCCGAAAAGCCGCAGGAAGTCGCGTTGCGCTTCAAGGTGGCATTCGGCGACAAAAAGGGTGAAGGCGGTGTCGTCGGTGTGGGCGGTTTCGAGCGCGGCGTAATAGTCGTGGCGGCGGACGGGCGGAATGAGCGTGGCCAGGTAGTCGCGCTGAAGCAAGGCGAGGTTCATGAGCAGACGCGCGACGCGTCCGTTGCCGTCGATGAAGGGATGGATGAAGACAAATTCCTTGTGAAGCCAGGCGGCGAAGGTCACGGGATGAAGCGCGGCGCGGCGTTCGGGAAGGCGCTCGAAAAGGCGCGTGATCGCGGCGGCGATTTTCGGCGGCGGCGGGCAGGGAAATTTTGAGCCGGAAATGAAGACCTGACTGGCGCGGTAGTGGCCGGCTTCGTCGGGACTGATGGCGTAGTAAAACAACCGGTGGATGGCGCAGGCGTCGGCCTCGGTGATGGTCGGGTTGTGCTGCATTTTCCAGACGCCCTCGAGGGCGCGTGCGTGGCCGTTGGCCTCGAGGTGTTCGCGCAACGGCTTGCCGCTGATGGTGAGGCCGTCCTCGAGTACGACCTTGGTTTCAGACTCATTCAGCGTGTTGCCCTCGATGGCGTTGCTCGACCACGTGAGGCCGATGCGGTAATAATTGCGCAAACTGGCCGCCTCGGCGGACGTCAAGGGCCGGCGCGCAATAATCTGCGCCTGGAGCGCGTCAATCTGTGAGAGGAGGTGTTGAAGCATGAATATAGTTTATCACAAAAAGGAGGCAAAATCAAGATTTTTGACGTGCGAAGCGCTTTTCCGGAGCGGTCCATTTGATTTTGGAATTTGCCCCTTACTTAGTGCCGAAAAAACCATTTGACAGTGCCGGCGAAAATGTGGTTAACTCTGTGCAACGCTGTGTGGAGCCGTATTCCCCACGCGCTCTACACCAACCCCAAGGAGTTTTCAATATGGATGTCAAAAAAAACCAGGGCTTTACACTCGTCGAAATGCTCGTTGTGATCGCGATCATCGCGATTCTCGCCGCCGCGCTCTTCCCCGCGATTAACGGTGCGATCAATTCGGCGCGTGCCACAGCCGTTAAAAACAAGGGTCGTGGCATTTGGGTAGCCATTACATCAGCCAACACAGAACGCGAAGTGCTGGATCTCACCCTATTGTGGCCCGGAGATCTGGATCCCAATAATAGTACATTATCATCGGCCGAAGATTACTTTTTGTACTTAATGTCCAATGGCAGTGAACAGCAAATTGCCGAGCAAACCGACCGCATTGTTGGGGATATGAAACCTGACATGATTTCAGCCCCAGGATTGCAAGTCGCCAAGAGTGGAGACGCCTCCATTGCTAACAATCAAAATGCATGGCATGTTATCCGGGTCAAGGATCAGGATCAGGCGGAAATGCCCTTTTTCATCACGCGCAACACCTCCCTGGAAAATCTGAATTATGCCCCGGAGACAGCGTCTACTTCTGACGACAGTAAATTGTACAAAACAGGAAGCACAACGCTCACACTTGACAAGTCGATCAAACCTTTTGGAGCCAATCTGGCTGTTTGGGTCACCCGTGGTGGCAGCACAATGGATGCCCGCGCACGTTATTTGGCAGTTGAAAAGGTTTGTCCGGTCATCGAAAAAACAGGGGATCCTGCATTTACAACGTTGCGTTTAACATCCGTGGGCGGCGCGAAATAAATCGTTCTTTTTTCGATTTGTTCTTTTTCAAGGCTGACCAAACGGTCGGCCTTTTGTTTTTCATGTGAGTGCGTCATGGACAAACCTTTGAACTACCGCGATGATTCGAGCAAGTTTGGTACGTTTGTCCCGGCCACCATTATTTGCTACGTCAGGTTTTGCCGGATGTATGTCCAATTTCGTTCCTTATCATGATCATCCGCACCGTTCTTGACACCGCCGTTGACCGGCTTTTTGATTATGCCGTGCCGCCGGAACTCGACAATGCGATCCAGCCCGGGATTCGCGTCGAGGTTCCCTTTGGCACGCGCATGGCGTCCGGGTATGTCATTGAGGTGTTGGAAGAGGCGGAAAACATTTCGACCGATTTGTTTGGTGAACATGCCGCGACCGGGAAGTTGCGTACGATGAAAAGGATCGAGGATCCTCGGCCTTATTTTTCACCCGTCATTCTCGCATTGCTGCGCTGGGTGTCCGCGTATTATTGCGCGCCGCTTGAAATTGTTTTGCGCGCCGCATTGCCCGCGCCGGTGCGCGACACGAACGCGAAGCCCAAGGAACAATTTTTTGTTTCGCTTCCGGATGACGCGCCTGCGCCGGATGATCTTTCAAAGCGTCAGCGCGAACTTCTCGAACGCATTCGCCAGCTCAAGAGCGGCTGGCTCACGCCGCTTTGCAGCGAGCTGAAATGCACGCCACCAACGTTGCGTAAACTCGCCGACGCCGGACACATCCGCATCGACAAAGCCCAGTTCCGGCGCGATCCGCTGGCGCACCGCAACATCCTCCCCACGCCGCCCATGCCGCTCATGCCGGAGCAGGCCGTGGCACTGCACGAGCTCTGCCACGAGCTTGACGCCGCGACGGAGAAGGCACCGAAACCGTTTCTCCTTTTTGGAGTCACGGGATCCGGCAAGACGGAGATTTATTTGCAGGCCATTGCACGCGTCCTCGAACTCGGCGGCGGTGCCATGGTGCTCGTGCCGGAAATCGCGCTCACGCCCCAAACCGTCCAGCGATTCGTCAGCCGTTTTGGCGACAAGATCGCGCTTCTGCACAGCGCGCTTGGCGACGGCGAGCGCTTTGACGAGTGGCATCGCATCCGTGACGGCCACGCGCGCGTGGTCATCGGCACGCGCTCCGCGATTTTCGCGCCGGTTGTCAACCTCCGCCTCATCATTGTCGACGAGGAGCACGAGCCGAGTTACAAGCAGGAGGAGACGCCGCGCTATCATGCCCGCGACATCGCCGTCATGCGCGCGAGCCTTGAAAAATGCGCCATTCTTCTCGGCACTGCGACGCCCGCGCTCGAGACCTGGCACAACGTCCAGCGCGACAAATACCGGCTTCTCACGCTCACCAAGCGTGTCACGAACCGCCTTCTGCCACGCGTTGAAATCGTCGACATGCGCATCGAAACCGCGGCCGCCGGTCACGCGCAGGTCTTTTCAAAAACGTTGCTTGAGGCGATGCATACCGCGCTCGACCGCCGCGAACAAATCATTCTCTTTTTGAATCGCCGCGGTTTCTCGACCACGCTGCTTTGCCCCGCGTGCGGTTACACCTCGGAGTGCAGCCACTGCTCCATGCACCACACCTACCACCAGGCCGATCAATGCCTGCGGTGCCACAGTTGCGGCGAGTGGTTGCCGTTGCCAAAGCAATGCCCCGCGTGCCACGCACCCATCCTTGAATACAGCGGCATCGGCACGCAACGCATTGAGGCGATCACCCAGCGTTGTTTCCCAAACGCCTCAATTCTGCGCATGGACGCCGACGTCACCGCGCGCCAACGCAGCCACGACGAACTTTTTACCGTCTTCCGTTCCGGCCGCGCGGACATTCTGGTCGGCACGCAAATGGTTGCCAAAGGGCACGATTTTCCGAATGTCACGTTGGTTGGCGTTCTTGCTGCCGACACCACGCTTCACCGTCCGGATTTTCGCGCGAGCGAACGCACCTTTCAGCTTCTCTCACAAGTCGCGGGGCGCGCCGGTCGTGGCGATCTTCCCGGCCACGTCATCATCCAAACTTACACGCCAACTCATCCGGCCATCACCTTTGCGCAGGCCAACGACTTTCCCGGATTTGCGCGCGCCGAACTCGATGCCCGCGCCAAACATTTCCCGCCCTTCATGCACCTCGTCTGCCTGACCTTCAAAGGGCTCAACGACGAAAAAGTCGCTTTTTTTGCGGCGACGTGTCACAAGCACTTCCTTGCCACAGCGAACAACGCTTTTATCTGTTCCGAACCCTTTCCCGCCACGCTGGCGAAGTCCAAGGATCTCTACCGCCACCAGCTCCTTCTTCACGGCCCGTCGGTTTCCGCCATGACCGCCGCGTGGCGTGGCATTGCCCCTGCCACGCCACAAGATGTTTTGGTTTCGCTCGACGTCGACGCGCAGCAGTTTTGAGGAATCGACACTTTATCCCAGCAACGCGAAAATCACGCCCGCGGCGATCACGGAACCGATCTGGCCGGCGAGGTTGGCGCCCATGGCGTGAAAGATCAAATAATTACCAGGATCGGCCTCTTGTCCGACGCGGTGCGAGACGCGCGCGGCCATGGGAAAGGCGGAGACGCCGGCAGAACCGATAAGCGGATTGAGCGGCGAATGCGGCGAGAGCTTGTTCATGATCTTGGCGACAATCACACCGCCCGCGGTGCCAAAAATGAAGGCCACCAAACCGAGCGCGAAGATGCCGAGCGTGAGCGGCGTGAGGAAGACCGACGCCTCGAGTTTGAACGCGACGCCCAACCCGAGCAGGATCGTGGCGACGTTCATCACCTCGTTTTGCAAGGCTTTCGAAAGGCGTTCCGCCACGCCGCATTCGCGGATGAAGTTGCCGAACGCGAGGCTGCCGATGAGCGGCATGGCCAGCGGCAGCAACAGCGCGCACAACGCGGTGATCGCGACCGGGAAGAGGATGCGCTCGAGTTGCGTCACCTCGCGCGCGAGCGGCATGTGAATGCAACGCTCACGCTTCGTCGTGAGCAGACGCATGACCGGCGGCTGGATCAGCGGCACCAGCGCCATGTACGAATAGGCCGCCACGGCGATCGCACCCATCAGGTCCCGCGCATATTTGCCGGCCATGAAGATCGACGTCGGGCCGTCCGCCGCGCCGATGATCGCAATCGACGCCGCTTGTTTGATGTCCAGGTTGTAACCCATCCACTGGCTCAGGCCGACCACCGCAAAGAGCGTCCCGAACACGCCGAACTGCGCCGCCGCGCCGAGCACAAAGAGTCGCGGGTTGGCGATGAGCGGCGAGAAGTCCGACATTGCGCCAATGCCCATGAAGACCAAAATCGGCAGGATTTCCGTATTGACCAGCGTGTTGAAAATGATGCTGACGAAACTGGGCTGCATCTCCGCGAGGCCGCCGCCCGTCACGTTGACAAAGATCGTCCCGAACCCGATCGGCAGCATGAGCAACGGCTCCACGTCCTTTGCCACGCCGAGGTAGAGCATGAGAAATCCGATCGCCAGCATGATCCCCTGTTTCCAGCCGATGCCGTGCAAGAGATCCGCCAGCGGCGTCGAGGTCAGCAGGTCACGGAAGCCTGTGAGAAAATTCAGCGAGCCCGGTTCAGAGGTCGCGGCCATGAGCGGCACCACGGCGAACGCGAGAAGCAACAGCGGAAACATGAAAAACTTTTTCATTTGCCCTCCTCCTTTTGGCCGCGGCGTTTGACCCACAGCGAGATGAGTTTGATGATCAGTGCGAAGAGCGCGAGGAAAAGAAAAACCCATCCCATTCCAAGGACGGCGATAACGGTTGTATCCTGCCACATGCGAGGCGAACTCCTTTGTTGAAAAGGAGGAATATACTCCTTTGGCCCCGCACGCGCAAGGCAATATGGACGGCACGATTTATCATGAACCCGAAATCCCTGTCCGGATCGTATGACAACCGCTCCACATTCGGCCCTTCCATCTTGCCCTGTACATTGCCGCGGCGCTTCGTTATACTTTCGCGCTTCACCAACACGAGGGATTTATCATGGCAATCAAAGTGGGTTTCATTGGCTGGCGCGGAATGGTCGGCTCCGTCCTGATGGAGCGGATGCTGGCGGAGCGCGATTTCAAGGGATTCGAGCCCGTCTTCTTTTCCACTTCGCAGACCGGCGAACCCGGCCCCGACGTCGGCTTTGGCCGTCAGCCGCTCAAGGACGCCAAAGACCTCCGCGCACTCGCCGCGTGCGACATCCTCGTCTCCTGCCAGGGCGGCGATTACACCTCCGAAATTTACGCCGCGCTGCGCAAACATCCGTGGCACGGCTACTGGATTGACGCCGCCTCCACGTTGCGCATGGCCGATGACGCCACCATCATCCTCGACCCTGTCAACCGCCACGTCATCGACGCCGCGCTCAGCGCCAAACGCAACCTTTTCGTCGGCGGCAACTGCACCGTCAGCCTCATGCTGATGGCCGCGCACGGACTTTTCAAGGCCGGTCTCGTCGAATGGGTCTCCTCCATGACCTATCAGTCCGCCTCTGGCGCCGGCGCCAAAAACATGCGCGAACTCCTCCAGCAAATGCGCTTCATCACCCATCTGCCGCAGGATCTTCTCGACGCGCCCGCCTCCGCCATTCTCGAACTCGACCGCCGCGTCACCGAATTTGTCCGCCACGCCGACATGCCCATTCAAAACTTCGGCGCGCCGCTCGCCGCCAGCCTCATCCCCTGGATCGACAAGGCCGTCGCCGACGGACAAACCCGCGAGGAGTGGAAAGGCTTTGCCGAGACCAACAAGATCCTCCAAACCGCCACGCCGATTCCGGTCGACGGCATTTGCGTCCGCGTCGGCGCCATGCGCTGCCACAGCCAGGGGCTCACCATCAAGCTCAAGAAGGACATGCCCATGGCCGACATCGAGGCGCTTCTCACCTCCGCCAATTCCTGGTCGCGCCTCGTTCCCAACGACAAGGAATCCACGCTCCGCGACCTCACCCCCGCCGCGGTCACCGGCACGCTCAACACGCCCATCGGCCGTTTGCACAAAATGAAAATGGGCCCCGATTTTCTAGCCGCCTTCACCGTCGGCGACCAGCTCCTCTGGGGCGCCGCCGAACCTCTCCGCCGCATGCTCAAGATCACCCTCGAGCATATTGGCTAAAAAATCAAAAGACGCGTCGTGGGGGGGGGGGGCCGCAGCCACCCCCCGACACGATTATTATTAACTACGCCCGCCCCCCCCCCAACCCACGTGGGAACGCCCCGGCCCGCAGCCCGCAGGCGGGTTTGAG
>JAVBOU010000121.1:0-9758 GCA_031550185.1 Kiritimatiellia bacterium
ATTTGCCGGATGGTCGCAGATGGTTTGCTGAAACCGTCCTGTTGCGGCTCGCGAGGACGCTCGCCCTCCAGGTTCAGGGTTTCGGACAAGTCGACTTTCGTCACCCTCCATGACAGACAAGAAGACCTGCGGTGTGCTGCGCGTCGTCTGTCTTACCTTTTCTCACTTTTCACTTTTTACCGGTTGTTGCTAGAATGGGCGGCGCAATGAAAAATTTTCGCAGGCATCAAACATGTTAGGGAAGTGGTTTTTCTTTTTTTTACTGGGGTTGCAGGCCCTGGTGTTGTCGCGTGCGGGTGAGGTGCGGTTTGAGGGGGAGCGTGCGGTGGTGGAGGTGGGGGTGTGGGCGTTGCCGGATCCGTGGCGGACGGATGTGGTGGCGAAGGCGGAGAGGGCGGTGGCGAGGGGTTTTGAAAAGTATTATGCGCGGCGGTTTGAGGAGCGGTATCGGGAAGGGTATGAGGCGGTGGATGGACGGTGGAAGGGGGTGACGAATGTGGAGGTGCGATTGAAGGGGTTTTCGGGGGTGACGATTGAGGGGGCGGGGATGGATTCGCGGCCGTTGATGGCGATTGCGGGAGGGGTGGCGCCGGATGTGTTGTATGTGAATTTCCGGCAGTCGGAGACGTATGTGCGGCAGGGGTTTTTGTTGCCGCTGGAGGGATGGTTGGGGGATGAGAGGGAGTTGGCGGAGCGGGTGCATCCGGCGGTGCGGCCGGTGGTGGAGCGGGAGGGGCATGTGTGGGCGCTGCCGTCGGGCGGGGTGTTGGGGAAGGTGATGTTTTACCGGAGGGGTTTGCTGGAAGCGGCGGGGGTGGCGGAGCCGGGGTGGGATTGGACGTGGGAGGAGTTGTATGAGGGATGCAAGAAGATTGCGGATCCGGGGGAGGATGTGTGGGGGATTGGGTTTGTGGGGTCGCGTCAGGAGAGTGCGGGGTGGATCGGGTATTTGTGGGGCGCGGGCGGGGAGGTGTTGCGGGAGGAGGGCGGGGAGTGGCGGGCGGGGTTTGGGACGCGGGCGGGGGCGGAGGCGCTGGAGTTTTACACACGGCTGGCGGCGGAGCGGTGGGTGGACGGGGCGGGTCGCGTGCGGCGGGGTTATGCGTACCGGAATGCGGGGGATGTGGCGCGGAAGTGGGAGCAGGGGCGGATTGGATTTTTTGCGGGGTATGTGGATGAGATGGTGTTGGCGCAGGTGAATCCGGAGACGACGGGGATGGCGCCGTTGCCACGGGGGCCGGCGGGGAAACGGGGCGGGGAGATCAACGCGCGTTTGCAGGGGGTGTTTGCGGGGGTGAAGGACGCGGTGGTGCGGGACGCGGCGTTTGAGTATGTGTGGTATTGCGGGTCGGAGGAGGCGATGGGGATTCGGACGGCGGTGCTGGTGGAGGGTGGATTGGGGCCGTTTGTGAATCCGCGTTATTTGAAGTTGTTTGGTTACGGGGATCAGTTGCAGTTGGCGCCGAAGGGTTGGGGCGAGGTGTTTGAGGAGGCGTTGTGGACGGGGACGCCGGAGCCGTATGAGCGGAATTGTCAGTTGGTGTATGAGATGATGACGGGGCCGCTGCAGGGGGCGATCGCGCTGGCGATGCGAGATGGTTTGCCGGCGGATCGTGAGGCGCGGTTGGAGGTGTTGGAGGGGCTGTTGCGGGAAGGCGCGCGGGAGACGGATGAGCGGATGCTGGGGATGGTGACGCGGGAGGAACGGCGCTTGCGGCGCGGTGTGGCGGGGGCGGTGCTGGTGGTGCTGGTGGGTGTGTTTGCGTGGATGCTGCGGCGGGTGGTGCGGACGTTTACGCGGGGCGGGGAGGACTTTGCGGGCAAGGGCGGCGTGACGGGGAAAAGTTGGCTGGCGTGGGCGCTGCTGGCGCCGGCGCTGGTGACGATTTTGGTGTGGCATTACGTGCCGCTGGGGTGGGGCTCGGGGATGGCGTTTCAGGATTACCGGATCATGGGCAACTCGCGGTGGGTGGGGCTGGACACGATCGGGGATGTGTTGTGGGACCGGGCGTGGTGGTGGGCGGTGTGGAATTCGGTGCGGTACAGCACGTGGGTGGTGGCGCTGTCGTGTTTGCCGCCAGTGATGCTGGCGGTGCTGCTGCATGAGATCGGGCGCGGGAAGGTGTTTTTCCGGCTGCTGTTTTATCTGCCGGCGGTGATGAGCGGGCTGGTGGTGATTTACTTGTGGCGGTCGTTTTACGAGGGCACGGAATGGGGGCTGATGAACCGGGTGATGATGGGGATTCCGGTGATCGCGTGGGTGGTGGTGTCGCTGGCGGCGGCGGGATTGTGCGTGGCGTTCGGGCGGCGGCTGTGGTCGCAGGGCTCGCGGAAGTGGGGCGTGGCGTGCGTGGTTGCGGGCGTGTTGGTGGGCGCGTTGATTTTGCAGGTGGCGTGGCCGGTGTGGCGCGCGGCGGAGGGCGGCGTGTGGGCGAAACTTTTGGCGCGTCCGCTGGAGCCGTGGCGCTGGCTGGATGATCCGGGCACGGCGATGTTTTGCTGCGTGCTGCCGATGGTGTGGGCGGGGATGGGGCCGGGATGTCTGGTGTATCTCGCGGCGCTCAAGGGATTGCCGGATGATTTTTATGACGCGGCGGCGCTGGATGGCGCGGAGATGATCGACAAGATTTTGTTCGTGGTTTTTCCGGCGTTGCGGCCGCTGCTGGTGTTGCAATTCATGGGCGTGTTCATCAACTCGTGGAACAGCGCGGGGACGATTCTGGCGATGACGGGCGGACGGGGTTCGACAAAGGTCGCGGGGTTGCACATTTTTTATGACGCGTATTTGTATCTGCGTTTTGGCAACGCGACGGCCATGGCGTGGCTGTTGGGCTTGCTGCTGATTGGGTTCACGGTGTTTCAACTGCGGATGCTGGCGCGTGTGAGGTTTCGCGCGGGACGCGATGCCGTGTAAATTTTTCGGCGCAGGATGGGGAAGCATCGCATTCGCATTCTGTTTTGTCATATACCATTGCACAACATTGTGACATGACAATTCTTAGCACCGAAGGTGCGTAACAAAAGTAACCGTCGGTGGAGCGCGAGCAAAGCGAGCGCGGAACCGCGGAAAGCGATCTCTCTGACCATCTGCCCCGGAGGGGCTGAACACAGCCGGAATGTTTAAGCCCGCGCGTGCGTTCGCCGGTTTTGTTCAACCCCTCCGGGGTTGATAAAAGGTGGGGCGCGACCGCCGGGCGCGCCGGACTTACGACAAGCGTGAATCCGCAACGTCAGCGACACAAAACAACCGCCTGTTTGATGCCCGGCGTACCCCACCTTGAGATGTGCCAATGTTCTTCAAAAACACTATAAAATTGCGCACAAACAGAAGAGCATGGTATAGTGTGGCGACTCAATAAAGAGCAAGGAATTTCACAATGTTCATGGATATTGACAACACAACGCCTGTCTGCGAGGTACCCCTGTTCGACCAACTGCGCATCGCCTGGCATGACGCGCCGGGATATTGTGCGATAATCCCCACGGACAAAGTCGAGGCGACGTTAACGCGCTTCGGCGAGGATGGATTATTTTGCCAACTCGCGACGCGCGCCGAAATCCCCCGCGCGGAGGATCACGCGGCGATCCTTTTAGGGGCCATTAACCCGTTTAAGCTACGCGCCTTTTTGCAAGAGGAAAAGATCGCGAAGGAGGTGGCCATCGACACCTCGCATTGGGTGTTTTCCGAGGACGGTTATTCGGACGTGGTTGACGCGGTTTTTCGCCTCCCGGATCCCAACCACAAAACGCCCGATTACCAGGCGATGGGCATCACAACGGCGCACGTCCCGGAGCTCATTTGGGCGACATGCTGTTTCTGGGGTGTGGAGACTTTTGACGAGAAGAGTCCGTATTATTGGGGAATCGCCCACGCCTTCCTGGCGATGAACACGTTTCCGCGCGTTCCCGCGGGCGTGATGCGTCCGTTGATCGAACAACTGCGGATGCTTGACGATGAGGAGTACGACTGGCTTTCGGAAATGGCGCCCAAGATTTTGGGCAAGGTCGGGCCGGAGGTCGTCCCCCTGCTTGCGACGCTTATCCGCGACACGGCCGCCCGCGATGAAGCCGTATGGTCGCACACCGCCGACATCGCCATGCTTGCCCTCACGCATGTCGGCACGAATTTCCCGGAAGCCCGCAGCCGTTGCGTCCAGACGCTTGTCCTCCAGCTCATGTCGCACGCGCACCAAAACACGACGACCAACGGCTTTATCATTTCGTATCTGCGAGATCTAAAAGCCATTGAGGCGATGGATGCCATTGAGGCCGCTTTTCGCGCGGACCGCGTGGACACCTCCGTCTTGGGCGATCTGGAGAACGTCCGCATATCGCTCGGCCTGCAACACGCGCGGATCACGCCCGCGCACCGCCAACGCCATCAGTGGTTGATCAGGGATGATGACGAGAATGACGATGCCGAGGATGGGGACTACGAAGATGAGGAATACGACGTCCTCGAACCCATTCGCCGCGAAACGCCCAAGATCGGCCGCAATGATCCCTGCCCCTGCAAGAGCGGCAAGAAGTACAAAAAGTGTTGCGGTAAAAATAATGCGCCGGAAGTATGACGCGGGATAAAATGGCGTGGCAGAGGTCATGCTCTACCACAGGACGCGACGCGTGAAAAACGCCACGTTTTAGTGCTTCACCGCAAAATGGGGATGAAGAGGATGTCGAGTTTGGTGTTGCCGGCGGCGGGTTTTTCGTAACGGAAGAAGCGCCAGAGGAAAGAGGTTTTGAAGGAGCCGTCGGCCTTGGTGTCCCACGTGATGGCGGGGAAGATGTCGAGGGTGGTGTCGCCGTTGAGTTTTTCGTAGTGCATGAGACGCCAGAGGATGCGGCGGCGAATGTAGTCGTGATTGTCGGTCTGGCTGTGCTCGCGGCGGTAGTCGTAGAGGAAAAGAAGGAAGGAATTTTGTTCGAGGCGGTAATCTTTTTGGATGGCGGTGAGGTCGCTGTTGAAGGTGATGTCGGTGTTGTCGGATGCGTGCCAAAGGAGGAAGACATGATTCGAGGCGCGTTCGGTGTAGGTGGAGGGCGCGCTGGTTTTCATGTCGTAGGATTGCGAGCGGGAGCTGCCGAGAATGCCGAGCAACAGGTAGGTGTCGGAGGCGTAGCGCGAGGGAAACACTTGCGAGTTGTCGCCGCTGCGTTGCAGGGATTGAATGTGCTGGAGCGGAGAGGTACGAAGCGGCGTTCCGCGGGTGGAGTGTGAATAGAGGGGAAAGAACCAATTGCCGGATCGGTCGCGACCGGAGGAGGAGCCGATGAGCGGCGTGAGGTAGTAGTTGGTTTGCGCGTCCTCATTTTTCCAATAACCGGCGAGAAGGGTGAGAAAGTAGTCGGAAGTGGAGTAGGCGTAGAAGGGGATGAAGTGGCCGGCGTTGTGCTGGTCAGGCGTGTTGTAACGCTGATGAAAGAGTCCGGCGAGAGACACGAAATCCTTCACGCCGGTGGCAGGATGGGTGTTGTGCCACGAGAGCAAAAGCGGCGAAGCGAAGGTATCGCGGTCGTCGTAGTACAGCGGCAGAAACCAGGAACGGTTCTCATCGCCGGCGCCGGAACGGTTGTGGAAGAGACCGACAAGGGCGTAGAAATCGCTTTGCTTCGTGGCAGGGTCGGAGGTCTGCCACGAGAGCAGCGGCGGGATGAGCGTGGTGTTGCCGAAGTGCGAATAGGGAAGCGAAAAGAAGTAATCGTCGCCGCGCGCGTAAAGCGGGAAGAGCCATTCACGGCGCAGATTGTCGGCCTGGGTTTTGCGATGGTAAAGGCCGCTGAGAATGTAGAGGCTGGTGGTGTCGGTGGCAGCCTCATGGAGTTGCCACGAGAGTAGCGGGGGAATGGTGTTCCAGGAGAGTTCGTTGTTTTCGTCGAAGCTGTGCGCCCAGAACGGCGTGACGAGAACGGAGGGATTTTTGTTGTAATAATAAAAAGGAAAGAGCCAGTTTTCGCGAATGCCGGAAGTATCGGAATTGCTGTGATAAAGACCGGCGAGAAGGTTGAGATTGGTTTCTTTGGTGGCAGGGTTGGTGTGGTGCCACGAGAGCAGAAGCGGCGAGGCGAAGGTGTCGTGATCGTCGTAGTAAAAAGGCATGAGCCAGGAACGGTTGCGGTCGCCGGCGCCGGAACGGTTGTGGAAGAGACCGGCGAGCGCGTAAAAGTCGCTTTGCTTTGTGGCAGGGTCGGAGGTCTGCCACGAGAGTAATGGCGGGATGAGCGTGGTGTTGTCGAAGTGCGAATAGGGAAGCGAAAGAAAGTAATCGTCGCCGCGCGCGTAGAGCGGGAAGAGCCATTCGCGGCGAAGGTTGTCGCCTTCTGTTTTGCGATGGTAGAGTCCGCCCAAAGCGTAGAGGCTGGAGGTGTCGGTGGCAACGTCGGAGGAGTGCCACGAGAGCAATGGCGGGATGATTGTCGTGGTGGCGGCGGCGGTTCGCTGTTGCCCCCAGAGGAGCGAGAGAAAGGTGGAGTCGGAGCCTTCGCGGTCGGCGTAGTAGAAGGGAATGAACCAACTGGTGGAGAAGGTGTCGGTGGTGCTGAAGCCGCCAAGCCAGCAGAGCCAGTAGGCGGAACGGGTGGCACCGCTACGATCATAACCGGCGAGTGGAAAGACGTACCAGCCGTGGTCGTCGACATTGCGGGCGTAGCTGTTGAAGATCGGCCAGAGCAGATGGAAGTCATAACCTGCGGAGGTGTTGCTGTAAATCCAAAGTGGGAAGAGGGAGTTGTAGCCGGTGCTGTTGTCGTCGAATGGCGAGCCGCCGTGCCAGTAAAAAGGGAAGAGCGTGAAGTAGTCCTTGCCCCAGAAAAAGGGGAAGAGATGCTGGCTGCCGGAGTCGAAAGAGAAGTGCGAAAACGGCCAGAGAATGTTGAGCTCGGAGTAGCGCTTTCCGGGCGCGTCGCGGTAGAGTGAGAAGAGCGGGCGGAAGGCGAGGCTCGTGTCGGTGTGTTCGCCGAGCGGCCAGAGGACGGAGAGCGCCGGGTCGTTGTAGTAGAGGAGCGGCCAGAGGTTGACGCGGTCTTCGTGGCGGCCTGTGGTGTTGGTGTACTCGCCGCTGACAAAGGGCGTGCCCTTCATGTTTTTGGTGGAGCAGCCGTTGAGACAAAGAAGAAGCAAGAGAGAGGCGCGAAGGACAATTTTCATGGGCGAAACTCCTGCGTCGTGGCAGAGGTCATGCTCTGCCACGACGTCGTTTTTGCGTTGTCAGCGGGGCGGGACGATGTTGCGCTGGCCGGGAAATTTGTCAGGGATGCGTTTGATGCGTTTGGCGAAACGAAGGGGCGTGGAGCCGTGGACTTTTTCGTAAGCGCTTCGGGTGTCGGCAGGCTCGGGCGTGTCGGATTCCTGTAAGCGCGGCGTGGTGGATCCGTCGGGCGTGAGGAGGAGCTTGAGGAGGTGTTGAAGCGCGAAAAGCGCGTCGGGATTTTTGACGCGACGTGTGAAGCGGTAACGTTGGCCGTCGCGGGTGACGAGCGCGAGAGAAGCACCGGCAGGGATGATGTCGCGGACGTCGTGGAAAGGGATGGTTTTTGTTTTGCGGGCGGCGTCGGCAAACTGCGACCAGACCGAGCGAACCGAAGGCCAGGATGCAAAATTGGATGACCGTGAAACGCGTGAAATCGAGCTCACGCTCGACAAGCGCCTGCGCGGGATTGTCGGGATTGACGTAGCAGCCGATGGCCGCCTGCGAGGTGTGGAGCGCGGCGTAATGCGCGTGCTGCGCGGCGTCATCGTGGATGTCGCCGCGGACGACAAAACGGCGGGATGAAAAAGATTCGCCATTGAAATTGTAGAGGTAACGGAGTTGAAGGCGCTCGGATTGTGGCGTCGCAAAGCTGATGAGCTTCGCGGAAACCGGCGTCCAGGATTGGGCGCGCGCGAGTTCGAGGAATGGCGGCACGTCTCGCGCCGCGAGGAAAAGCGCGACGGCGAGAAACATAAACCCAAACCCCGAGAGCGGCAGGATGTCCGTGATTTTGGAAAATACCTTCTTCATTTTTTATTAAATTTTAATCCGACTGCGCATGAATTACAAGGGAGGATTTTCGATTATTTAAATGTGCTTCGTGCTTCGCTTGCGCGCGGCGATGTTTAAGATTGACGCCACCGCAAAATCATGGTTTATTAAGGGTGTTTTGTGTGGCCACGATGGACGTCATGCCGGCGATGACGTCGTCCATCCTGAGAACATGCAAATCGATCCATTTTTGGATACACGATCATGACGAAGCTCCTTACACATCTTAAAAAAATCGCGTTGGTGCTGGCCTACGCGCTCATCCTGCTGGCCGGCATCTCCTACGGCGCGCCGAAGTTCGCCAAGCTGGCCAACCTGAAAAGCCGCCACCAGGCGCTCGAAGGCACGCTGGATCAACGGACGCTTGCCGTCCGCGAGCTCAAGCACAACCAGGACCGGATGAAAAACGATCCCGATTTCGTCGAGCAAATCCTCCACGAAAACCGCCGCATCCGGCCCAACGAAATTCTCTACATTTTCGAGTCGAAGAACCAGTGACCTTGTTCCGACTTGGCGCATTTGAAAGCGCGTCGCCGGTCTTCCTCGCGCCCATGGCCGGCTTCACCGACGCCGCCATGCGTTGCCTCAGCCACCATCACGGCGCGGCGCTCACGTACACCGAAATGGTCAACGCCTCCGGCCTGCTTCGCCAGTCCGACTCCACGTGGCACCTGCTCGAAAAACTCCCCGGCGAAGGCCCGCTCGTCGCGCATCTCTACGGCGCGGATCCCGACGAAATGGCCGCCGCCGCGGAGAAGGTCGCCGCGCTCAACCGCTTCGTCGCCATCGACCTCAACGCCGGTTGTCCGGTTCGCAAAATCGCCGCCAAAGGTTGCGGCGCCGCGCTCATGCCGCACCCCGGCCTCATCGCAAAAATTCTCCGCCGCATGGGCGACGCGCAGCCGCTTCCCGTGACGCTCAAAACGCGCCTCGGGTTGGTTCCCGAAACGCCGCTCGCCTTTGACCTCCTGGCCGCCACGCAGGATGCCGGCGCCTCGGCCATCACTTTCCACGCGCGCTACGCCTCGCAGTTCCACTCCGGCCCCGCGGACCTGGCGTTGCTTGCCCGCGTCGTTGAACGCGCCCGCATCCCCGTCATCGGCAACGGCGGCATCCGCAATGCGCGCGACGCCTTTGTCATGCTACGCGAAACCCATGTCGCCGCGCTCATGATCGGCCGCGCCGCAATGGGCAATCCCTGGCTCTTTGCCGACGTGGCAAAGGTCTTTCGCGACGCCGCGCCCGAAGCACTCCCCGACACCTTCGAGCACCCCGCTCCACGCGTGCTTTACGACACGCTGTTGCAACACATCGACGCGTCGCTGGAGCTTCACCGCCAAATCCACGCCAACCACAAAATCCCCGCGCGTGCGTTGCCGCCCGAACGCGCCGTGGCAATGGCCTTCCGCTGCCACCTCTTCCGCTATCTCTCCGGCCTGCGCGGTTCCGCCCACCTGCGCGCCGGCCTTTCGCAATATCAAACCCTTGATGACATTCGTGACGCCGCGCGCCGCTGCCTCGACGAACACCTCGCGGCCCATCCGGAATGAACGCCGTGGCACAGCCCACCCTCTGCCACGCCGCAAGAGTACATTGACAACCTCGGAGAGGTTGGAAAGATGTGTGCCAATGCTGACTAAAAACACTAGACTTGTTCCAAAACCGCCGAATTGGAGGGCGAGCGTCCTCGCGAGCCGCACGAAGATGCCCGGTTGATTTGTTGGATGGTTGCGTGATTTT
>JAVBOU010000153.1:0-13429 GCA_031550185.1 Kiritimatiellia bacterium
TGTAGTTCAACAACGGCAGTGAAAAATGGCATCGTCGCCGGACGACAACGCTACAAATGCAAAGCCTGCGGATGCAATTTCCGTGAAGGTGACGACCGAACCAATTCAAAAATAGCAGCAAAAAAGGCGCTTTGCGTCTTGCTCCATGCCATGGCCCAAGGATCATACCGGATAATCGTCCGCATTCTGAAGATTCACCATACGCTCGTTTACCGCTGGATTCGCGCGTTTGGGGAGGCGTTGCCGGAGCCGAAGGTCGCCGGTGAAATCATGCAGATGGAATTGGATGAGATGTGGCATTTCATCGGCTCAAAAAAACAAGCTTTGGCTCATCAAGGCCGTTGACCGTGGCACACGCCGAACTGTGGCCTGGGTGCCCGGCGATCGTGATTCTGCAACCTTCAAACGACTTGACGACAAGATGCGGCATTTGACAAACTGCACGTTTTACACGGACAATTGGGCGGCATTTGCCAAGGTCCTTCCCCGGAAGCGCCATGTTATTGGGAAAGCTCACACCCTTGCGATCGAACGTGACAACAGCAATACCCGTCACCATTTGGGGCGATTCACACGACGTGCAGATGGTGGACTTGACCTGACGCATTTGGCATGCGGTTACAACCACTGATCTCTTTGTCCAACTTCAGAAAGTGGCGTTATCTATATTTGCATAACCATTCTCTTAATTTTTTGTCGCTTGCGTTGCGGATCCAGGCTTGTCGTAAGCCCGGCGCGCCCGGCGGTCGCGCCCCACCCCATAGAGTAATTTTCGTCGACATTGCGACACGTTTTTCAACCCCAACGGGGTTGCCTCGTGAGCGGCCTCATAAGGGAGCCCCGTTGGGGTTGAAGTGTTGCAAAGTAAGACAGACATTCTTGGGAGCCTCTCATAATACCATCCAAGCGAAAAATGAATGATTCGGTGTTCCCATTTTGCATTCGTATCCATTCGTGTTCATTCGTGGTTCAATCCACACCGCGCAACGAAAGACTTTTAACGTTTGTCAGTCGGCGTCGTTGATGGCGGGGAAGATTTTAAAGGCGCTGTCGCGGGTGAACGCCGGAGGATAGAGTTCGAGGCGGCCGTCGTCGGGACGGAGGCGCTTGCGTTCGATTTCTTCGCCGGTTTGGGTGTTCCAATAGCTGACGCGATAGGTGGTGTTGGAGAAGCCGGAGAGGGTGACTTTGACGCCGTAGATGTCGAAGTCCTTGCTGTCCCAGGTGTTGCGGGCGTAGGCTTCGCGCACCCAGAGCCAGCCGACGGCCTGGCCGGGCGAGGCGATGCAGACGGCCTCAACGCGCGGCTGTGGTTTGCGGCCATCGACGTTGAGCATGTCGACCTGGGGGTTGGCGAGCTTGAGGTTGGGGTCGCGTTTGTCGACGCCTTTCATGAAGTTGGCGACGCGGGTGTAGAGGGGATAAAGGTTGTTTTCGTCGATGACATGCCACCACCAGAAAAGCGGCGTGCCGGCAAGCGTGGAGGCGCTGGAGGACCAGAGGGCGGCGTGGAGTTCGCGGCGCAAATCGGCGAGGCTGGCGGCAAGCGGGGAACCACCAAATTCGTTGATGACGGAGGGCTTGTTGTAGCGCTCGACGGCGCGGCAGGAGGAGACGATGAGGTTGACGATGTTTTCGGGCTGGCCGTTGTGATAGGCGTCGAGGCCGTGAAAGTCGAGCTCTTTGAGGTTGCCAAATTCGTCGGTGAGTTTGTTGTGGTCGGTGGAGAAGTGGGTGGAGACGAGATGGCGGCCGAGGTCGTATTCGCGGATGGCGTTGGCCATGACGCGATGCCATTCGAGCACGGCGGGGCGGCGGTAGTGTTCGGATTCGTTGCCGACGAGGTCGAGCTCGCTCATGAGCTCCCACGCGAAGATGGTGGAGTCCCAACCCCAGCGCGCGACGGTGTAGCGGTAGAGGCGTTTTTGGTGGTCGATGGAACGGGCGTCGGAGAAGAAGTCGTTGGCGCGGTCGAGCCAGCCGTTTTGGCGGCGGTTGTAGGGATGGTCGCGCCATTCGGGGTCACACCATTCGCTGACGCGGCCGTGGTTGTTGAGGACGAAGTTGATGCGCAGGCCGGCCTCGCGTGCCCAGCGGAGCACGTCGTCCATCTCCCACGCGTTGGCGAGGTTATAGTCGCCGGCGCCGAAATAACCGGGAATCGCAGGGCTCCATTCGAGGCCGAGCGACCAGCCGCACATCCAGACTTCGGCGAGGTTTTCGCCCGCGGCCTGCATGTCCTTGAAGTAGCGTTTGTAAACCGTGGTGCCTTCGTCGTGGCGATGGCGGAAGGGAAACTGGTCGTCCATGCGCGTGTCGAACGGCGAGCGGATGTTGTGGCCGATGGGATAGAAAAACGCGCCATCGGTGGTCTCGAAATAACGCGGGTCGGTTTTTGAAACGCGGATGTTTTGTGGCGCGGCGGAGTCGGTGACACGGACCGTCCACGGCTCGCTTTCGGTTTCGCCACATGTGTCCTTCACGCGCAACTGCGCGGTCCATTCGCCGGGCTGGTCGAAGGCGAATCGCGCGCGCCATTCGCCGCGGCCCTGCGGCGCGATGCGGTCGTAGACTTCGCCGGGAATGCGGAAGTGGTTTTGATAATAAAAACCGTTCACCGCGAGCTCGCGTCCGTCCGGCGCGCGAAAGGTCGCCGTAACGTCGATTTGCGCGGGATCAAAGGGATCGGCGTAACGGTCCGGCAGTTGGAAGCGCGCCTCGTACATTTCGCGCGCGGCGGCCTCGGGCTTAGCGCGCAGTTGCGTGATCTGCGGCGCCTTCCAAAACTGGCGTTGCTCCTTGTCGATCACTGCCGACAACAGCACACAATCACCGGTCCACGGAGTGCGTGTGAAGAAACGCAGGCCGATCTCCTTCGGGCCTTTGCGCGTGTGGTATTGCCACGCCGCGGTGTGACCGTACGGCTGCCAGTTCGGCGCGTCCGCACCCATCGCGATTTCGACGCGGTTCGTCACGCCCGGCGTCAGCGGCGCGACTTGCAGCGATTGAAACCAGCGGCCCTCGCGATCCACCAGATACGCCAGCGACTGCACGTTCGACGGTGCCTGTTGCTCCAAAAACACTTCTAAAACGAGCTTTTCTGCGCCGATTGCCAGCCCCGGTTCGCCCGGCTCCAGCGTCCATTCGGCATATTCTTTTTCCGGCGTCATGTGTTGCGTTTGTGGCACAGCTCCACCATTGCCACCGGCGGCAAACACGCGAAAGCTTTCAGCCCCGCGCGCCGCGACGCCAAGACACAACAACGTTACGCCTGTCAAAATCCATTTCATGTGGTGTACATCCGCAATAAGTATACCACAAACGGGCATGTGGGATGGAACCGCCAAAATTAACCTGCCCCGTTGGGGCGCAAGAATGTTGTGGTGGGGCGCGACCGCCGGGCGCGCCGGGCTTACGACAAACTTGGATTCGCAACGCAAGCGACAAAAACAAAAGCCTGTCCAATGCCCAGCGCGCCCGGCGGTCGCGCCCCACCTTTTCTCAGCCCCTTCGGGGCTGATGGTGAGAGGCGCAGCACAGCAGCACCGCTACAACATGTCGTCGGCATCGCACACATGGAGGGCGAGCGTCCTCGCGAGCCGCACGAAGAGGCCCGGTTGATTTGTTGATGGTCGCAAATTGTTTGATAAAACCATCCTGTTGCGGCTCGCGAGGACGCTCGCCCTCCAAGTCCAACATTGTAGCGGCGCTGACCGCAACGGGTCTACTCATTCACGAGCTGCTTCATCGCCTCAAGCGCCTTGGTGTCGGCAGCTTTGGCCTGGTCGATCAAGACGCAAAGCTGACGACGCACTTCAGAGTCTGCGAAGCGTCGCGTTTGCTCCTCGCCGCGCTGCCAGCCGCCGAGCAATTCGACCATCTTCATAACCGCGTCGCGCGTTTGTTCGAAATGCGCGGCAATGGCGTTGAGTTGTTCCGCGCGTTCCGGTTGCTGGTGCGCGGCGTTTTTGAAAAATTTTGCGGCGTTATGGCGTCCGTCCACGAGGCAGTCCATGGCGTCGCCCTGACACATCATGCGCTCGTCAAGACTCGCCTTGCCGATGTCCTCCGGAAATTCCGTGTCGTCAAAGATCACCTTGCGCCACGCGTCATACGCGAGGAGGCCCTTGGCGTAGAGCCCGCTCCGGCGCGGACTCAGCACCTCCACGGCGTTGGTGATGATTTGCGCAAAACTTGGGATCGATTCGGATTGCTTCGCAAAGGACATGACCGCCTGCGTGTCCTTGTTCTCCCACCAGTCGCGCGTGATGAAATAGCCGTTGTGGTCCGTCTCGATGGGGCGTGGCACGGGCCAGAAGCCCTGAAAAAAATTCCATCCCGACAACGCCTCGCCGTTGTCCAGATATCCCGCGACAATGCACGCTTCCGGCGGCCCGATGATGCCGAGCGCAATGCAGGGATTGCCCAGGTCGACCTGCGTTTTGATAAACGCAAAAAATTCGTCCTTGGTCGTTGCGTCCGTGCGCTCCAAAATTTCACACGCGCGTCCGACCGCTGCAAATCCCGCTTTGAAAATTTTTCGCGGATCGTCGTACGTCCACACTGCGTCGACGTTTCCGCCGTTCCACGACGTCGTATCCCACGTCAGCCGGAACGCCGCGCCGCTTGCGGCCATGACAAAATCATACGACGTGTTGCCGCCTAAAAACTGGTCGCACGCCCGCACGCACATTGGAAACGGCGTGACGCCTTCGGGGCCGTACGCGACTTTCGGCACGCCGTACAACACCTTGTCCGCGTGCGCCACGCAACCAAGCAATAGCAATGAAGCGCAAAGCAATGAAACATTCATAATGGAAACCTCAATAATTCATTTTTCGTCCTGCACGCCATCGTAAGGCACTCCGTATCACGCATTGTGGCGTGGCACGACCTTTGCCACGCCACGACAGCACATTGGCAACCCCGGAGGGGGTGAACAATCTTCTTCCGCTAACAAATTTCCGGCATGTTGTTGGCATGATTTCAAGTATTTTTGTGCAACCCCTCCGGGGTTGATTTCGGTTTTACACGCTGCCCCAGGGTCACGCGAATACGCGCAACCCCGGGCTTTGTTGTTCAACCTCTCCGAGGTTGAAGAGAGATGCGCCGTTTTACAGATGCGGCGCCTGCCAGGATGTGGGTGTGTAGGCGTGGAGCTCGATGCGGTTGCCGTCGGGGTCGGCGAGCCAGGCCTGCCAGGAGTTGTCGGAGCCCATGGCGGGATCGGAAATGCTGACGCCCTTGGCGCGGATGTCGGCGACGGTCTTGACGATGTCGTCGACTTCGAGGCAGATGTGCTGGTAGGGGGAACCGTCGTAAGGTTTCTTTTCGCCGAGGAAAAATTCCATGAAGGTGCGGTTGCCGGTGCGGATGTAGACGCCGTATCGGGAGCCGTCGTCGCGCTTGAATTCGAAGGCGACGGGCAGGCCGATGGCGTTGTAGAAGGCGACGATGCGCTCGAGGTCGGTGGTGATGTAACAGGTGTGGGCGATGCCTTTGATCATGATGGAAGGTCCTTTGCGGTGACCCGCGGAGGGTGGTTATTTTTTGGCGGTGTTAAAGCTGCCGGAGAGGTCGGCGACGGCACCTTCGCGGATGTCGGTTTTGTCCTTGGAGCCGGCGATGAGTCGCGCGAGATGCCGCGCGTAGGCCACGGGGTTGAGGGGGAGGTCGACGGTCTTGCCGGTGAAGGAGGAGTAGAGCATGGCGCAGGCGAGCTCGACGGCATTGATGCCTTCTTCGGCAGGGGCGATGAGGGAGGCGCCGTTGAGAATGGCGTTGGTGAAGTTCTGGAGGATTTCGTTGTGCTGGCCGCCGCAACCGTTCACGGGGATGTCAATGTTCCACACGTCCGGCGCGGCGAAGGCCTGGGGACAGGTCCTGGAAAATTCGCGCATGGGGACGAGGTTGCGGGTGAAGGTGATCTTGCCGTTTTCGCAAACGACCTTGCCCATGTCGCCGCAAATTTCGAGGCGGTTCGTGCCGGGCGCCTCGCCGGTGGTGGTGACGAAAACGCCGGTGGCGCCGTTGGGATATTCGAAGTAGGCGGTGACTTCGTCCTCGACCTCGATGTCGTGAAACTTGCCGAGGTTGCAGAAGGCGCGCATCTTCGCGGGCATGCCGGTGATCCACTGAAGAAGGTCGAGGTTGTGCGGGCACTGGTTGAGGAGGACGCCGCCGCCCTCGCCCTTCCACGTGGCGCGCCAGCCGCCGGAAGCGTAGTAATAGTGCGTGCGGAACCAGTTGGTGATGATCCAGTTGACGCGGGTGATCCGGCCCAGATCGCCGCGCTGGATCATCTCGCGCACCTTGATGAAATGCGGGTCGGTGCGCTGGTTGAACATGGCGGCGAAGACCAGTTTCTTGTTCTTTTTCTTGGCGGCCTTGTAGGCGTCGATGAGTTTCTGCGCGTCTTGTTTGTGCACCGAAATGGGCTTCTCGACGAGGGTGTGGAGATTGTTGGCGAGCGCGTCGATGCCGATGGTCGTGTGGTCGTAATGCGGCGTGGCGACGAGGATAGCGTCGATCTCGCCGGAGCGGATCATCTTGCGGCTGTCGGTGAACTTGTGGATGGTGGCGTCGAAGCGCTCCATTTTTTCAGGCTTGAGGTCGCAGACCGCGGCGAGCCGCAGACCCTTGACGTTTCCGGCGAGGAGGCTGGCCGCGTGGCCGCTGCCCATGTTGCCGATGCCGACGATGCCGATTCTGACTTCTTTCATTTCCGTTGTCCTGGTGGTTGGGGTTACGATTGGGGAAGCAATTTTTTGGGATAGAGGCCGCAGGGCTTGAGCTCGTGGCAAAAGCCGCCGCGGTACTCGCATTCGGGAACCATGAATTGCACGAGCGCGGGATCCACTCTCGCCACAGCGTCCTTCATGGCCTGCATGACGTGGCGGGTCTTGACATGGGCTTGCACGCAGAGGCGCTTGCGGGCCATTTGAATGAGCGCGGCGGCGTTGATGAGCATCGCGTGGTTGACGGGCGACTCGCGGGTTTCGTCGCCCTTGCCGCAGCGGTCGTTGCGCAGGCTCTTGACAAAATGCTCGACGCCAATTTTGTGGCGGACGAGGTGAACGCTGACGAAGCTGGGGATCGCGCGCATTTCAATCCAAAAAATTTGCGTGCGAATCGGTGAGTGCTCGCAATCGTAAAGGGTTTCAAGTTTCGCCTTGCTGGAGGCGGTTCCCATGGTGACCGCGCAGGCGCGGCGGAGAAGGGATTCGTCGGTGAGTTTTTCGGCAATGATGTCCATGTGGGGAATAATGGTCGGAAAAATAGGCCACGGCGTCAAGCTTGGAGATGCGCCTTTGCGTCAAATCCAATTTTTCCCTGTTGCGCGGCGGGGCGCAAACATGGTATTGTTTTTGCCGTCTCCGGGGCAGGGTGAAATTCCCGATCGGCGGTGAAAGCCCGCGAGTGGCGCGAATGCGTTGCTGACACGGTGAGAGTCCGTGGCCGACAGTCAAAGTCTGGATTGAAAGGAGACCTGCCGCGCCGTGGCGTGGCAAAGGTCTTGCCATGCCCCGTGAACAAAACGGGGTTTTTGCGTTTATGGAAATCGTCTTTGACAGTGTTGAGCAGTGCGTGGCGGACATCCGCGCGGGACGTTGCGTCGTGGTGACGGATGACGCGCAGCGGGAGAATGAGGGGGACCTGATTTGCGCGGCGGAAAAGGTCACGCCGGAGACGGTGAATTTCATGGCGACACACGCGCGCGGCCTGGTCTGTTGCGCGATGACAAAGGAGAGGCTGGAGGCGCTTGATTTGATGCGCATGCGGACGCGAAACCGCGGCGACGCGTTTGCGACGGCGTTCATGGACAGCGTGGATGCGACGGCGGCGTTTGGCGTGACGACGGGCATCAGCGCGGCGGATCGCGCGGCCACGATCAAGGTGTTGACGGGTGACGGCAAGGCCGGGGATTTGGTGAGTCCAGGGCATGTGTTTCCGTTGCAGGCGCGCGAGGGCGGGGTGCTGGCGCGCGCGGGGCACACGGAGGCGGCGGTGGATTTGGCGCGCATGGCGGGCCTGGCGCCGGCGGGCGTGATTTGCGAAATCATGCGCGAGGACGGAACCATGGCGCGGCTGCCGCAACTCGCGGAGTTTGCGAAGGCGCACGGGTTGCGCATGGTGTCGATCGAGGCGTTGATCGCGCATCGCCGCAAGCAGGAGGTGCTCATTGAGCAGGTGGAGGACGTGGCGTTGCCGACAGAGTTTGGTGATTTTCGTTTGCGCTTGTATCGCTCGAAGCTGGACGGACTGGAGCACTTGGCCGTCTATTGCGGCGATCTGTCGGGCGCTGAGCCGGCGCTCGTGCGCGTGCACAGCGAATGCCTGACCGGCGACGTGTTTGGTTCGGCGCGTTGCGATTGCGGCCGCCAGCTTCATTCGGCGATGCAACAGGTGGCAGAGCAGGGCCGCGGCGTGATCGTTTACATGCGACAGGAGGGTCGCGGCATCGGCCTCTCAAACAAGCTCCACGCATACCGTTTGCAGGAAGAGGGGCTCGACACCGTGGAGGCGAACGAGCGCCTCGGCTTTGCGGCGGACTTGCGTGATTACGGCATCGGCGCGCAGATCCTCCGCTCGCTCGGCGTCTCGCGCATCCGCCTCATGACGAACAACCCGCGCAAGGTCGTCGGCCTCGAAGGCTACGGCCTCGAAATCGTCGAACGCGTGCCGCTCGCCTTCGCGCCCTCCGAACACAACCGCCGCTACCTGCAAACAAAAAAACAAAAGCTTGGCCACATCATTTAACCCCCAGGAGTCTCACATGTCCCACCGCGAAATCAACGGAAACCTCACTGCCGGCGACGCAAAATTCGCCATCGTCATCAGCCGCTTCAACGCCATCTTCACGAGCCAGCTCCTCAAGGGCGCGCTCGACGCCATCGTCCGCCACGGCGGCAAAGAAGCAAACGTCACCGTCGTCTGGGTGCCCGGCGCCAACGAAATCCCCTTCGCCGTCGCGCGCCTCGCCGACACGAAAACCGCCGACGCCATCATCGCCCTCGGCGCCGTCATCCAGGGCGCGACCGCCCACGCCGAGCTCATCAACTCCCAGGTCTCCAAGTCGCTCGCCAAGATCGGTCTCGACAAAAACATCCCCGTGCTCAACGGCGTCATCTGCGCCGAAAACCTCGAGCAGGCCATCGAGCGCGCGGGCAGCAAGGCCGGCAACAAAGGTTACGACGCCGCCTGCGCCGCCATCGAAATGGTCAACGTCTTCCGCGAACTCGACAAGGAAGCCCGCTAATGTCCCGCGCCAACACACGCCGCCAGGCCCGCGAATGGGCCCTCCAGCTTCTCTTCCAGCTCGACCTCAATCCCTGCCGGGACATCGACGCCGTGTTCGAAAGTTTTTGGAACCAGCAGTGGATCTCCCACGCCGACGACGTCCGCGACACCACCGGCGCGACACCCCTGCAACCCGATTCGCCCGCCGCCACCGCCGACGCCATCGCGCCTTCCAACATCCGCGCCTTCGTCAGCCACCTCGTCAAAGGCGTCAGCGCGCACCGCGCCGCCATCGACGAACAGCTCGCCGCCTACGCCCGCAACTGGCCCGTCTACCGCATGGGCGTCGTCGACCGCAACGTCCTGCGCATGGCCCTCTTCGAAATCTTCCACTCCGACCAGACCCCGCCCGTCGTCGTCATCAACGAAGCCATCGACCTTGCCAAATACTTCAGCAACAGCGAATCCGGCCGCTTCGTCAACGGCATCCTCGACCGCGCCGTCAAGGAATCCGCCCGCAAAAGTCCGTGAACAATGACCCCGCCAGCGCCGACCTTCACTGGATGCGCCGCGCCCTCCGCCTCGCGCGCCGCGGCCTCGGCCAAACCCGCCCCAACCCGCCCGTCGGCGCCGTCCTCGTCTCCGCCAGCGGACAACTCCTCGGCGAAGGTTTTCATCGCGGCGCCGGACAACCCCACGCCGAAATCGAAACGCTCAATGCCGCGCGTGGCAGAGCCCACCCTCTGCCACGCCACGCCACGCTGTACGTCACGCTGGAGCCCTGTTCCACGCACGGCCGCACACCGCCCTGCACCGACGCCATCATCCGCGCCGGCATCGCCCGCGTCGTTGTCGCGTGTCACGACCCCAACCCCCGCCACGCCGGACACGGCTTGAAAATTTTGCGCGACGCCAACATCCGCGTCGACCCCGGCCCCTGCGAAGACGAAGCCCGCGAACTCATCGCGCCATTCACCAAGCACATCCTTCACAAACTTCCCTTCGTCACGCTCAAGCTCGCCATGACCCTCGACGGCCGCATCGCCGACGTCAACGCGCAATCCAAATGGATCACCGGCGAAAAATCCCGCGCCTACGTCCAACAGCTCCGCCGCCAGTCCGACGCCCTGCTCGTCGGCGCCAACACCATCCTCGCCGACGATCCCGGCCTGCTACCGAAAAAAAACAATCCCCAATTTCTCCGCCTCATCCTCGATCCCGCGCTCCGCACTCCGCACTCCGCTCGCGTCTTCACCGACGCCCACGCCGGCCAAACCTTGCTCCTCACCGCCTCCGCCAAAACCGCCCGCCACACCGCCTGCGGCGCGCGCGTCCTCACGCTGCAAAAAAACTTTTCCCTTCGCGACCTCCTCCATCGTCTCGCCATTGACGAACACCTCACCGCCATCCTCTGCGAAGGCGGCGGCATCCTCGCCGCGTCACTCGCCAAGGACAACCTTGTCGACCGCTTCGAGCTCTTCTACGCCCCCAGCCTTCTCCTCAGCGGCACTCCCGCCTTCAACGCCCCCGGCCTCACCCTCGACTCCCGCATCAACCTCACCCCGCTTCAAACCCGCCGCTTCGGCGACGACACCCTTCTTACCTTTTTAGCCCTCAGCCCTTAGCCCCTCTATGTTCACCGGCCTTATCCAAAAACTCGGCACGCTCCAGCAGCGCACGCGCATCAACGACTCCTGGTCACTCGCCATCGCCTGCGACCCGTGGGACGATCTCCTGCAACTCGGCGAAAGCATCGCCGTCCAGGGCATCTGCCTCACCGTCACCAAAATCAGCGACGCCGGCAAAGCCTTCACCGTCGACCTCCTCGACGAAACCCTCGCCCGCACCGCGCTCGACAAACTCCCCAACAACGCCAGTCTCAACCTCGAGCGCGCCCTCCGCTTCTCCGACCGCCTCGGCGGCCACATCGTCTCCGGCCACATCGACGAATGCGGTCATATCGCGCGGCACGATCCCCGCGGTCGCACCCACATCCTGCGCATCGCCTGCAGCCCCGCGCTCGCCCGCCAGTCCATCCTCAAAGGCTCCGTCGCCATCGACGGCATCAGCCTCACCATCGCCGCGCTCGGCGACGACTGGCTCGACGTCCACATCATCCCCCACACGTGGCAGCACACCAGCCTCCGCGAGCGCCGCACCGGCGACCCCGTCAACCTCGAATCCGACCTCATCGGCAAATACCTCCTCAAATTCACCGGCGCCCAACCGCACCCCGCCATCTCCGAGGCGCTCATGAAAAATGCCGGCTTTGAATAAACCCCCTTGCGACCCGCCCGGCAATCTGTTACTATTCACAGAAACAACTGCGCATCTCCGGTTGCGCGTTTTTAAGTCAACCCGTCACATCCACATGAAACACCTCCTCACTGCGGCCGCACTCGCTCTCCTGCTGCCGCCCGCGTTCCTCCTCGCCGTTGAAACCAACCTCGTCGAGACCGCCGAGCAACCCGCGCCCGTCGAAGGCGAACTCAACCTCGAAACCCTTGAGCAGGTCGAAGTCCCCGAAACCCCCGCCCTCAAGTGGCTCACCTACGGCGGCGACCTCCGCCTGCGCTACGAATCCTTCGACCACCTCCCCTCCCCCTCCGCCCTCGGCGACTACTGGAGCTACTTTCGCATCCGCACCCGCGCCTTCATCAAGGCCGAGCACGAAAACTTCACCTTCTACACCCGCGCCGTCAACGAATGGCGCAAGCTCGCCAACGACCACGGCCGCAACTCCTATCCCTTCCCCGACGAGCTCATCTTCGACCAGCTCTACGTCGAATACCGCAACCTCTTCAACGCCCCGCTCCGCCTCCGCGCCGGCCGCCAGGACCTCATGTTCGGCTCCCTGCGCGTCCTCAGCGAAGGCACCCCCGGCGACGGCTCCCGCTCCTTCTACTTCGACGCCGTCCGCCTCACCTGGACTCCCGTCAACAAACTCGACATCGACGCCTTCGGCATCTACAACCGCTGGTACGACCAACTCGCCATCGGCGGCCTCGACGGCGACATCATCCGCGACCACAAGCGCGACCTCACCGGCAACCGCTCCGACGAATCCGGCGCCGGCCTCTACCTCACCGACAAGCGCAGCGACATCCTCCCCTACGAACTCTACTACCTTTGGAAACACGAAACCACCGACTCCCGCGGCGCCATCGCCGGCGGCGTTGGCCGCGACATTCACACCTTCGGCACCCGCCTCCTCCCCAACTTCACCGACCACCTCGCCGGCGAATTTGAACTCGCCGGACAACTCGGCCGCACCGAAGACTCCCGCGACATCCACGCCTTCATGCTCTACGGCGGCCTCACCTGGTCCCTCGACACCTTCCGCGGCGTCACCCCGTATGTGACCGGCGCCGCCATCATGCTCTCCGGCGACTCCAACGAAGCCACCGGCGACATCTCCGCCTGGGATCCCGTGTGGGGCCGTCTCCCCGCCTTCGGCGACCTCAGCGGCATGGTCTACCCCGGCATGTCCTTCTGGTACCAAAACCTCATCTACCCCCACCTCGAGCTCGGCTTCTTCGACGGCCCAACCAAAGAGCGCAGCTACCACCTCCTCCGCTTCCAAACCGGCCCCATGTTCGCCCAGCACGAATACGGCAGCGACATCCCCGCCGTCGAAGCCGGCTCCAGCCATTACCGCGGCTGGCACGTTTTCAGCCAGTACTCCTTCCCCATCCGCACCCAACCCCTCGGCCCCCTCCAAAAACTCTTTGGCCGCATCGAAGCCGATTGCATCCTTCCCGGCGACTACTACGAAGAATCCTCCCCCATCTACTTCCTCCGCCTCGAACTCCTCGCCAGCTTCTAATTCACAAAAGTAAAAACCTCCCGTGGCAGAGCTCCTCCTCTGCCACGCAGGTTCATCTTGCGCCCCAACGGGGCAGGTCAATGTCGAGCAGACGCGTAGAATCCAACCGCCAAAATTGACTTGCCCTTTCAGGGCGCAATTTTCGTTCATGCCTTGTCCCAGGGCGTTGCCCTGGGCTGGAATAAGCTGCCCCGTTGGGGCGCAAAACCATCGTGACGTGGCAGAACTCCACCTCTGCCACGGATGCAACAGTAAAAAAGGGTGGGGCGCGACCGCCGGGCGCGCCGGGTATTGGACAGACGTTTATTTTTGTCGCTTGCATTGCGGATACAAGCTTGTCGTAAGCCCGGCGCACCCGGCGGT
>JAVBOU010000119.1:0-8374 GCA_031550185.1 Kiritimatiellia bacterium
CCCGCGTCGCGCTCCAACCGCACGGCCTATCGCGATATCCGCGCGGACATCAAGGGCAACTCCAACGCCGTGCACATCACCATCGGCGACGGCCTCTACGCCTCCGCCGACGGCGGCGGCGACACGCAGAGCAACACCCCCGCGCAGACCACGGACACCAAGCCCGAAGTCGCTGTTGGCCTCGGCGGCGGCTCCGCCGGCACGGGCAACGCACAACCCACCGGCGGCATCACCGACAAGGCATTGTCCGGCCTTGGCAAACTCATGGCCGGCACGACCATTACAGCCGACGAGGCCGCCGCCGTGAAGGATTGCGTGGACGGCAACTGCGAAACCCCATAACCTCATGCCGCGCGGGGTGTTTTTGTTACTCCGCTGTTTGTACGCTCCGCGCGGCATCTCCGAAAGATTCGCCATGACTGCATCAGCTATATCAGAAGAAGCCCGGGAGCGGGCGAACCGCATCCGTGACGGCAAGGACGTCAGTGACGCCGAACTGCGCTCCGTGTGGGCGGGGATATTTTTGGATATTCAAGAGCTCAAGACGCGATGTCCGGCGTGTTGGGGCAAACCTGCCTTTTCATCCCGACAAGAATTCATCCGTCAGCTTGCCCCCTACGTTTGCATCACGGCTTGCGTGGTGTCGATATGCCTTTGCGTTGTCTTGGCGTTCCTAACCAAGACCGGCCAAAGTGAGGCCGTCGCAAACATTGTCGGCAAAACAGCGGATGCCGCTGTGCAGAAGGCGGGAAAGTAAGTCGGTCAAGCAATCGGCTTGTTGCATTCCGCGCCTTTATGCGATGGCGCATTGACGTACGGTGAAACTTCGCAACGACGTAAATAATCATCCGGAATCGGGTGCAAAAAATCACTCAAAAAAGACGTGTCGGTTTGCGTTGGATTTAACCAGTCTGTCCAGCGATCCGGGGTGATGATGACTGGCATTCGATCATGGATGGGCTGCATGGTTCCATTTGCGGCCGTGGTGAGAATGGAAAAGGAATACGAGCTATTCAACACTTCCCAAATTCCCCCCATGACCAGGGGGCGTTCCTCGTCTGTCGCGGAAAAATAAAACGGTGTCTTACCTCCCGCGTCACGACGCCATTCATAAAATCCCAGCGCGGGAACCAAACAACGCCGATGTTGGAATGCTTGACGAAACGAGGGTTTTGTGGCGACGGTCTCCGAGCGGGCATTGATCAGGCGCGATGTCGGATTCCATGACGGGACAATACCAAATTCCATCCGTCTGACAACCGCCGCCAAATCACCTTCCTGCACCACGACACTTGCGGCCTCGCTGGGGGCAAGGTTCAAATTCTGCCCGTAAATTTCATCGTACAGTTCCCGCATGATTCGCCGAAGTTTTGTCGGAAATTCACCCTGTGCAAAGCGACCACACATATCTACCTCACTCTCGGAATGTCAGCCCATTTCGTTGTGTATTTCGGGGAGAGAAGTTCGCGCCGCATTGTCCACGGCCGGTCGATTCCTTCGGAAAGCCGAAAGAGCGTGTCGCGGCCATACTTCCGGTTCAGGTCGTCGACAAAGTCGTTTAGCGCATCGCGCTCCGGGGTTTCCGCACGGGGTAAAAAAAGGTCGGGTTGCTCGATGTCGCGCGGCATTAGTCCATAGAGAAGCACACCGGCCTTGCGATACTTCACGCCCGGCTTGTATATGCGATCGAAAAACGGTGCGATACGTCGCATGATTGCGGACGTGTCGGAAAGAGGTTGCGACAACACAGTACCACCAAAGATGAATCCGCCAGTTTCGGAACGACTTTTGTAGTCCTCAAAATACCGGAAATAAAAATTGACGCCAGACGCTCGCAGTTTGTCGCGCCGCAACTTCTCGCATGCGATGGCCGCGTAGTGCATGATCGCCTCACGCAACGGTTCCGGCGTCGTCAAGGGTGTGCAAAAAGAGCGCGAACAACTGACCGACTGCGCCGGTTCCTCCATGTCTTCCGCTTCGATACAGGGATGCCCCAGTAGCTCGCGAGCCGTCCGCGCAACCTGTACGGTAAAACTTTTGCGAATGACATACTGCGGCGTCTCCGCCAGCAACAAGGCGGTCGTGATGCCAAGCCCTTTCAAACGAGTGCCGAGGCGTTCCCCTATGCCCCAAATTTCATCGACTGGCAGATTGCGCAGGAAATCACGGGGATCTGTTGGCATGACATAGACGCCTTCGGGCAGCTTTTTTGCGGTATGGTTGGCGAGTTTTGCAAGTGTCTTCGTCGGGGCGATGCCGACACCCACCGACAATCCCGTCCACTGGTGAAGCGTGGCGCGGATTCGTTTGCCAAGTGCCATGTAATCGTAGGGTTCCTGTGCGGTGACTTCGAGGAACGCCTCGTCGATGGAATACGGCTCGACATTGGGGGTGAACGTGCCAAGAATTTGCATCACGCGCTTTGACATATCGCCGTAAAGCGCATAATTCGACGAGCAGACATGGACGTTGTGGTCGTCGAAAAACCGTTTGTTTTGATAGTATGGCACCCCGATCTTGAGACCGAGTTTTTTCAACTCCGCCGACCGCGCCACAACGCATCCGTCATTGTTCGACAACACAGCAACAGGGCGGTTCGCCAACTGCGGATTGAAAACCTTTTCGCAGGAGGCGTAGAAATTATTTACGTCGATCAGGAGGTACATCACTTGAACCTCCGCACAAGCCCTGTTACGACACCCCAAATCGTCAACTCCATTTCCGAGGAAAGGACAATGGGCTTGTACTTTGCATTCGCCGCCTCAAGAGAAACCCTCGCGCCGCGCTTCCGAAGATATTTGACTGTGAAATCCCCGTCCACCGAGGCTATTACGACATCGCCATTTTGAGAGGCAAGGCTTTTGTCCACGACCAGAATATCACCGTCCAATATACCGGCGTCCACCATCGAATCCCCGGCCACACGGACAAAGAAAGTGGCGGGTGTGTTGCGAATCATCAACTCGTTTAGGTCTAGGGGAGCTTCAGCGTATTGATCGGCCGGTGAAGGAAACCCGGCGACAACCACTGCGGATACGAGCGGCGGTGATTTTTTGGAGGTCGACTTGGATGCTGATGACATAACGAAAAACAAAGCATGGTACGACTAAAACCCGACAAGAGTCAACCGAAGACCTCAGTCTTCCATGTGTGGGCGTTTGTGTTGGCTTTGTTGCGCCATGTTGCACATTGTGGCACGAAGAGTGTTGGCGGGCGCGTAAATCCCGAAAAGATAAAAGCACTGGTAAATTCCAGTGCCTTCCGTCTTTTTAGTGGTCGGCCGCTCGGGACTCGAACCCGAGACCCCATGATTAAAAGTCATGTGCTCTACCGACTGAGCTAGCGGCCGCGAAAACAGGGAAATAGCTAACCATAACTTGCCCCTCGCTGTCAACTTGTTTTATACTCCCGGACATGCACGTCACTGGAATCGAAAACGCAACCCCAAACGCCCTAGCACAACAGCCCGCCGAACGCATCCTGCGCACGCTCCGGCTGCCGCAACACGCGCGCCTCACGCAGGTCGAACTCCTCGACGGCACGGACCAGCACAACGGCCTCGTTCACGAACGCGAATGGCTCCTCCATCCGAATGAGTCCCTCGCGCTGCGCGGCAACCTTTTCGTGGTGGCAGAGGTGCACTCCTGCCACGAGACGCTGATCGTGAAAATGCTCGCGCTGCCTCACGCGCGGCCCGTGCCGTCGCCCGCCGATGTGCGCGTAACGGCGCGACCCGACGGGTTTGATTTGCACATTGTCACCGGCGATCCGGACGAGACGTGCGAGACGCTGCATGTGATGACGCATGACGGCGGCGCACTCGAACGCGCGCGCGTGCTTCAGCAGTTGCAACGCGCATTGCGGCCTCAAACTCCCGCGCATCAAATCCCGCGCGCACAAAGCAATACCTGGGGCGACCGAAACCGCGACGCTTGCATTTGCGACGCGTTTGTGCGCCAGGAAATCGCCGCCGCCGCGCGCCTCGGCCTGGACGTTGTGCAGCTCGACGACGGCTGGCAAAAGGGTACCACGGCCAACTCCATCAACGCGCAAACCCACAACGGAATCTGGGACGATTACTGGGCGAATGATCCTGATTTTTGGACACCGCACCCGCAACGTTTTCCAAACGGATTCGCGCCGCTGGTGGAGCTCGCACGCGCGCACAACCTCACGCTTGGCATTTGGTATTCGCCCGATTCATCGGGCGATTTCAAAAATTTTCAGCGCGACGCCGACACGCTGCTGGCGCTTCACCGCGCGCACGGCGTTTGTCACTTCAAGCTCGATGGCATCAAGATCCGCAGCGCGGCGGGCCGGAAAAATTTCGACGCATTTGTCGCCGCCTTGCTTGACGGCTCCCGCGGCGCGATTGTCTTTGACCTCGATGTCACCGCGGAAATTCGTCCCGGATATTTCGGCGCGATTTCCGCGGGCGTTCTCTTTGTTGAAAACCGTTACACGGACTGGCATCGCTACTGGCCGCATCACACGTTGCGCAATCTCTGGCAACTCAGCCGCTGGATTGATCCGCGCCGCCTGCGCATGGAGGTGCTGAATCCCTCGCGCAACGCGCACCTTTACGCCGGCGATCCGCTCGCGCCCGCGTGTTATCCGCCGGAGACGGTGCTGGCGACGGTGCTCTTTTGCAATCCGCTTTTCTTCTGCGAGGTGTCGAATCTTCCGCCAGCGTGCAGCGATGCGTGGCGCGAACTTTTGAAAGTTTGGCGTGCGCGTCGCGAGGAGATTTTTAACGCCACGCTTCTGCCGGTCGGCGACGCACCCGACGGTGTCGCGTGGACGGGCTTCCTCGCGCACTCGCCCGACGTCTCGCACCTGCTGCTTTTCCGCGAGCTCAATTCGAGTCCAGCGTTTACATTTGCCGTCGACACCGCGCGCGTCGAACGCCTCGCGGGTCACGGCGAAGTTGCGGTTGACGCGCGTGGCATAACGGTTACGCTGCCGCAAACGCTGTCGTTTATTTGGCTTCGCTTTTTTCCAGCTCGCGCAGCAACGCCGTGAGATAACCGCGGTTGTCGCAGGATGTGTAGGTGAGACGGCCGCCCATGCGTGAAAACGTTTTGCAGAAGCGCAGGTAATACGCGGGGTTGTCCTGCGGCGGTTCGCCGTCGCGTTGCCAGTTCCAGGTGGACTTTGCGAGATCCGCCACATGCAGCGCAAAGTCGTCGATGACGCGGCCTTGCGCGTGCGCCATGTTGCGCGCCATGGAAAGGGATTTTTCGAAAATCATCGGCGACATGACGGCGGATCCGACGGAGAGATAAACGCCGCCTTGCAGGCGGTTGATCGAATGCACGAACGCCAGGAAGTCGCGCTCCGCGGTGCGTCCGATCGCGGCGCAACAATTCAGCGGATGCGTGTAAATGATGTCGTGCCCGATCATGGGATGCGCGGTGAAAGGGACGCCCGCCGTGTACGCCGCGGCTTGAAGTCCGTACTCCTTGAAGGGATGCGCGACAGCAAGAAAACCGGTGTCATGCGCGATGCCGGAGCGCGCCAGCACGGCCATCAAATCCGCGGCGGCGGCAGCGCGATCGAGGCGCGATTCATCCGCGTCCTTCGCCATGCCGTCGGCCATCGCGGCGCGCAGTTCGTCCGTGGTCGGAATTTGCAATCCGTCGTCCGCCGCGAGCGCGCCGACGGATTCGCCATACCCCAGGCCGCGATACGCGCCGACGGCAATCGCGAGGTTCAGGTACGCGCCGGTTTCCTGCCAAAGTCCGAATTGACCTTCGCCCGCATAGCGTTGCACGTCCTCGCCGGAGCGGCCTTGAAACGCGAACTCCCAGTCGTGAATAATGCCCGCGCCGTTGGTGGCAAAGTGCGTGATCCAGCCGCCGCGCATCAGGCGGATCATCACGCGTGACAGCCCATTTTTTATCGCGTGCGCGCCGAAGGCAAGGACGACCGGCGCCTGACGCGAACGCGCCGCGCGGATGTCGTCCGCCGCGCGCCGGATGTCCGCCAGCACAGACGCGTCCAACGTTGGCTCAAACGTGTCGGGATCGATCACGTCGCGCACGATGTCGAGTTTGTTTTGGCGCGTTGCCAGCGGCAGCACCTTCAGCGCGTTTCGGTTGAAAAGTGGATTCATGCGTATTGTTTTCTCCATGCCGCGAGCGCGTTGACGAGCTCGGCCGGCGAGGCGGTTCCCGTGGTGCCGAGTTGCCGCACCGTGACCGATGCCACAAGGTTGCCAATCAGCGCGGCCTCGACGCGCGACGCGCCCGCCGCCAGCGCGAGCACCGCGCCCGACGTGAACGAATCTCCCGCGCCCGTGGGATCCACCGGCCCTGCGACCGCGACCGCCGGCACCGTCGTCGCGCCGGGATGCGACACGCGCACGCCGCGCTCGCCCAGGGTCGTGAACACCGGCGCGCCGACATGCGCCGACAACGCGGCGATCGCACGGTCCAGCTCAGCCTCGTCCGGCGCCTGCTGGTCTGGCGTGCCGCACAGCTCAAACAATTCGAATTGGTTGACCTTTACCGTGACGTTGCGAAACCGCCGGATGCGTCCGCGCGAGTCCGCCCAGAAAACCGTTTTCGGAAGGCGTGCCGCCAGCGCCGCCAACGCCGCCAAGACCGGCGGCGTCACCGCGCCCGAACCCTCTTCGGTCACTTGATCCATCACGACCACCGCGTCCACTTCCGGCGCCACTTTTTCCAGCGACGCCAGCAACGCCTCGACCATGCGCGGCGGCACGGGCAGGCGGTTCTTCGTGTCGTAACGCTCGCGCTCGCCGTCGAGTCCGGGCCGCGTGCGATCCACCGGCTTGAGGTACGTCGGCGTCGCGCGGTCAGCCGCGGTGTGAAGGTGCGTTATGTCACAGCCCAACGCCGCGAGGTCGCGCCGCAATTCCCACCCCTCGCCATCGTCGCCCGTGAAGCCGATCAGTGCGAGCGAACCCGCGCCCAGCGCCGCCAGGTTGTTCGTCACCGCGCCGGCCGCGCCCGGCGTGTGGCGCGTGGCTACAACCTGATGCGCGACGCGTCCCGTCTCCAGCGAGACCTCGGCCAGCGTTGGATCCGTCTCCACATATTTGTCCAAAAAAAAGTCGCCCAGCACCGCAACGCGGAGCTTTGGAAAACGCGCCGTCAACGCCGTCAGACGCGCCGCGTCAAAAGCCTGCAATTCACCGTTCATGTGCGTCACTCCCCAAACAGGTAGGATAAAAGTTGCCCGCTTTCGCGATAGTCGGGAATCACGACATCCGCGCCCGCGCCAATCAAGCGCCCGCGCTTCCACGCGTCGCAACGTCCCGAGCGCGTCGCCTCGTCGCTCGCCACCGCCACCGCGAAACCGCCCGCCGCCCGGCAGTCCGCAATCTCCACGTAACCATCGCCAAACGCCAGCAGCGCCGCGCCGTCGACGCGATGCTCCGCGAGAATCCGGCGAATCACCATGGCCTTTGAAAAGTTTGCGTAATCCGCCTGCGCCCCGTAAATGCGGTCCGGTGTGAACACGTCCACGCCGAGCAGCCGCGCCTCCTCGATCACATACTGCTCATCGGTTCCCGACGCAATGTAAATCGCCACGCCGCGCGCGCGCAAGCCTTCGAGGATTTCCATCGACCCCGCGACCAAAAAATCCTCGCGCGGCGTCGAACCATCGGCCAACCCGCGCCGCCGCGCCGCGATGCGCGCCATCAACTGGTCGTGATACTCCGCCTTGTACTCCTCCGCCGCGCGCGGTGTGCCGCCGCGCAAACGAATTTCCTCCGTCAAACGCAGCATCTGATAAATGGTCTGCTTGCCCGTCAGCTCCGCCACGAAGTCGCGGACAATCGCGGTGATCTGTTCCGGCGTTTCGCCCGGTTTTGCGAACGCCAAAAGATGTCCCGCCAGCAGAGGCACCATGATCTCCGCCCAACCTTCGCGGATCAAACTCAGCGTGCCGTCAAAATCAAACAGCGCATGCTCCGGTCGTCGCAACGGCCGCCCATTGCGCACGATTTCAATTCCTGTTCCCGGCAGACACACGGGAACCGCCGGCACCGGGCAGGCATTCACAAAATCACGTTCACCGCCCGCGGCGGGTTTGGAAAGTGGCATGAGGAGCTCCTTGCGTATGAAAGAAAACGATAACTCCGCGACGATACCTCAATTCCGCTTCGTCCGTCAAATCAATTCAAAACAGCTCAACAACTGGTGACCTGGCAAGTTTCGTGTTGTGCCATCAATCGCATTACGACGCGCGGCGTAACCAGAAGATTTTTGAGAGTATTGACATATAGATAGTTAAATGCTATTGTTCCGTTTTCACAAGGAGTTGTGTCATGCCTGAATGCAAGAAGTGCAAGGCCACGTGTTCCATAAAAAGCGGGTTTGTCCGGGGAAAACAACGCTATCAA
>JAVBOU010000062.1:0-9059 GCA_031550185.1 Kiritimatiellia bacterium
GGGTGATTTGGATCATCGTTTTGTTTGGGTGGCTGGCTGTGCTGTTCCCGGCTTGTTGTGTGGCCGGGGCCCCGGGCGGTCACGCCCCACCCATGTCGGATTTTATACAACATTGAAACACTCCTCGTGAACGTTTTCGTAAAGCATTCCGTATTTACGCGTTGTGGCGTGGCGCGACCTCTGCCACGCCACAACGGCATATTGACAACCTCGGAGAGGTTGGAGAGATGTGTACCAATGTTCTTCAAGAACACTATATCTAACGGTAACGCCACAATCCCGCGAGCGTTCCGAGGAAGTAAGCTTTTGCAATATCCGGCCGTTTGTGACGCAACGCGGTGAGGCAGTAATAGGCGCAGAAGGCGTGCGCGAAAAAAAGATAGTAACCGACCACGCACCACCACGGCGCCCAGCGGCGCATAAACCAGCTCCGGTTGCGCGCAAAGCAAAAGGTTCGCAATGGCGATTCGATGCCGAGATAACGCAGTGGCGCGGTGTCATCCTTTGCCACTAAGCCGAGATGCCCGGTTCGCGCTTCGGCGCAAATCACGGCCTTGCAACCAGTCGCGGCGACGCGGTAACCAAAGTCCGCCTCTTCGTACATGATCCCGTAACGTCCGTCGAATCCACCCACGGCTTCAGCCACGCTTCGACGCACCATGAAGGCGTTTGGCGCGTAGGTCGTCGCGTACAATCCGGCGGGCTTCACGGCGTCGAGCGCGTCGCCTTCGTGTGCGTTGACCGGACGTGAGGTGAAAAAATTGTAACCCGATCCGAGCGTCCAAATCGTCTGCGTTCGCGCCTGAATCGACAACGCGCCGACAAAACCAATCGTCGCATCGTCATCAAGCACCGCCGCCATTCGCGCGATCATGTCGGGCGCGACGAGGTTGTCGTTGTCGAGAAAAAGCACGGCCTCGCCACGCGCGGCGGCGAGGCCGTTGTTGCGCGTTTGCGCGGCGAGCGGGTTGCGGTCGTTACGCAGATAACGCACGCGCGGATCGTTGTGAAACCGCGCGCGAAAAATGTCGGGCGTGTCGTCGGTTGACGCGTCGTCCACGACGATGATCTCCAACGACGCGCCGTCGTTCGCCAGCACCGAATCAACACACGCGCAGAGCATTTCCGCGCGGTTGTAAGTGGGGATGACAACGGAGATTTTTGGCGTCATCGGAATTGCTTCAATTTTTTTTCGTGGCGTGGCAATGCTCGAGCCACGCCACGATGCGTTCGCCGACTTCGGCCTTGGACATCAGTGGCAATGGTTCAGGCGTGCCACGCGGGGTGAGAAAAACGACGCGGTTGGTGTCGACTTCAAACCCGGCGTCGGGTTGCGAAACGTCGTTGGCAACAAGCAAATCCAAGCCCTTGGCCTCGAGCTTGCGCTGGGCTTCGGCGAGAAGCGCCTCGGTCTCAGCAGCAAAGCCGACGAAGATGCGGTTGCCTTTTCGCGGAGCAATGGTTTTGAGAATGTCGGGATTGGGTTTCAATTCAATGGTGGGCGACATGCCGCTTTTTTTGAGCTTTTGCGCGCTCACGTGGCAGGGCCGCCAGTCTGCCACGGCAGCGGTCATGACAAGGGCGTCACACCAGTCGAGATGATCTTCAACCGCGGCGAGCATGTCGCGCGCGCTGATGACGTCGACGCGCGCGACGTTGTCGGGCGTGGGGAGCGAAACGGGGCCGGCGATGAGGCGCACGTCGTGTTGGTGGCAGGCGCCTGCCGCTGCCACGCTGAAGCCCATTTTGCCGGTGGAGCGGTTGCTGAGGAAGCGGACGGGGTCGAGCATTTCGCGCGTGGGCCCGGCTGTGACGAGGAGGTTCATGCGGGTTTGAGATCGAGGACGGAACCGCGTTCGACGAGGCGCGGCTCGAGGCGGATGTTGCGAAATTCGCGGTAAGGCGCGCGGCGATATTCGTCGATCCACTGGACGGCGAGCTGGCCCATCCAAACGAGCGGCGGGGCGACGGTGGTGAGGTTGACGTAGCGCGAGGAAGTGAGGCGGATGTTGTCGAAGCCGACGAGGGAGATGTCCTCGGGAATGCGCAGGCCGGACTGACGGAGAATGCTAAGGCCGCCGAGCGCCATTTCGTCGTTCATGTAGAAGACGGCGGTGACAGGATGGGCGGCGCGTTTTTCGAGGAGCTCGCGCGTGGCGTCGACGCCACCGTGTTCCCGGAAATCAGAGCGGATGATGAGGTCTGGCTCAATGGCGAGGTGGTGTTGGGCAAGGGCGTCGCGAAAGCCATTGAGGCGCGCCTGGGTGACGGGCTGGTCGTCGCCGGTGATGACGGCGATGTGGCGGTGACCTTTGCGCAAAAGATGGTCGCCGGCCAAAAAACCGCCGCGACGGTTGTCGAAGGTGAGAATGTCGGCGGGGACTTCGGGCGGCGCGTCGTGGTCGAGGATGACGAGGTGGGGGATGAGACGCGTGAGGCGCGTAAGGACGTCGGCGTCCAGCGGGCCGATGGTGAGGAGGGCGTCGAGGTTGGCGCGCTCGACCGTGCCCAGGAGCATGGAGTGGGGCTGGTCGACGTTCACGGGAAGCATGGAGAAGTTGGCGTGAAGCGCGCCGAGAGAGGCGCGGATGGACTCCATAAGCTCAAGGTGGTAGAGGCCGGTTTGGCCGGGGATCATAACGCGTGAGGCGCAACCGACGGTAAAGGTGTCGTGGGCGGCGCCGTTGCCGTTGGCGCGCGGAGGGCGGTCGGTGACGAAGGTGCCTTTGGCGGGGAGGGCGTAGAGGTAGCCCTCGTCCTTGAGGAGGGAGATGGCGCGGGCGACGGTGAGGCGGTTGGCGTTGTAGCGCTTGGCGAGGTCGTCGAAGCTGGGGAGCTTGTCGCCGGGCTGGAGGGTGCGGTCCTCAATGGCGTCGCGGAGTTTGTCGGCGATGCGGTCGTAGAGGAAGGAGGTTTTTTTGACGAGGAGCTTTTTCATGGCAACGCCTTCAAAGTGTAACACAGGGACGCGGGCGGATAAAGGCGGTTTTGTGGCGTGGCAAAGGTCGTGCCACGCCACGGGCGAGGGTTAGTCGTTGGTGTAGCGGATGTCGTCGAGGTAAAAAGTGACGGGCTTGCCGGGATGGGCGATAACCCATTGGAAGCCGGTCTTAATGCAGGAGAGATTGCGACCGTCGAGAGGAATGCGGTAGCGGGTCCACTGGGGTTTGAGCGTGACGTCCTTGAGCTCGACTTTGTCGGAATCGGGAAATTCGGTTTTGTCGAGGCCGCCGATTTGGAAGGAAATTTTTTCGCCGCCCTTTTCGCCACGCGCCCAAAATTCGAGCATGGTGGCGGAGTCGAGATTGAAGCCGCCGGCAGCCTTGCCCCAGTCGTTGGCGGGGGATTGCCACATGACGCCGGCCCAGTTGTCGGAGGCGTTGTAATCGACGCGGATGCAGGTGTCGCCGGAGTAGGGCGAATCGGTGCAGGCGAGGTCCATCTTGACCGCGCCGGTGTTGCCCATGTAGCCGGAGGGGAACCAGCGTTCGGGCGCGCCGTCGGCGTAAACAGCACACGGAAGCGCGACGCGGGGAATCTTGGCCTCGACGCGCTGGCCGTCGCCTTTGAGCGGAACGTTCGCGTAAGCGGCGCCGCCCTTGCCGTCGCGAACGTAGGCGTAGAGGCGGAAGTTGCCGCCGCCGGGAAGCTTTACCGTGGCAACGGACGTCCCCTGCCCCGCGATGATGGCGTCGGGAAAATCGGGCGCCATGGCCTGGACTTCGCCGCCAGTGTCGTAGTTGCCGCCCTCGTGAATGAGGGACCAGGTCCAAGCAAGCTTGTCGTGGTCGGGATCCGAGGCGTCGGCAGTGACGATGTAGGTGTTGTCACCTTTGGCGTCGATGTTTTTGATAGGCTTGATGACCGGCACGTGGTTCTTCAACGCGGGACCGTTCCAGGCAATTTGCATGGCTTCCGCCGTGGCGAGAACCGAGCCGTCGGGAAGCAACATGCCGTACCAGGTCGGCGTGGCCTCCATCTTCCAACCCCACGTGAAGGCGTAGCTGCCGAGGCAAAGCTTGCCGCGTTCGCCCTCGATCGCCTTCTGGTAAGCGCCGGCCATCCATTCGCCTTTTTCAGTGCTCGTGGGTTCGTTCGGCATGCCCAGCGTGCGACCGGTTTCCCAGTGGCCAGCGGGGCCAAATTCGGTGACGATAAAGGGCTTGGTTCCGCCGGCGTTGCGCCAGCGTTCGGCGATCGAATGCACGCCGCCATAGGTGTTGATGCCAATGATGTCGACGTCCGGACAATATTGGTGAATCAGCTTCACCTTCTCATTCGGAATCTCCGCGATGACCGTCATCACCGGATGATGCGGATCAATCGCCTTGGCCATCTTCGCGAGCTCATTGATGTGCGTCCAAAGCTCGACCGGATGCTTGCAGTCCATTTCCATTTCATTGCCAAACGCCCAAATCAACAGCGAGGGATGATCCTTGTATTGCTCGACGACTTTCTTCACGTCGTCGAACTGCTTCTTCACACGCGCCGCGTCGCTGTAATCGAAGCCGTGGCGTTCGTGGCCGAGCCAGTAGCCGAGCGTCACGGTCAGGCCGTTTTCCTTGCCGATCTCCAATTCTTTTTGCGCATGATTCGTACCCCATGTGCGGAAGGAGTTGCCGCCCATTTTCGCCAGCAGCGTTTTGTCCGCGCCGCCGCCCCCGCCCTTCACAAAATAGGGTTTGCCATCCACGCGCAACTCCCACGCGCCCTCCTTGCCCGTGACCTTGACGTCCGCCGCCGGCAACATTGCCGCGAACAAAATTCCTGCCATGATAATCGATCTGCGCATTGCGGATTTCCCTTGGGTTGCGTTCATGGAGCCACTTCTCCAGAACACCGCAGAGCATACCGCAAACGAATGCCTTGCGCAAGCTTAAAACAATACAGATTGCAAACTAGTCTAATTGCATCGTCAAAAACAACGCCATTAGCCCAGTTGGGGTATAAGGCCGCATTCATCATTGATATCGTAGACTTGTTCCAAAACCTACTTCCATTGGAGGGTGGGCGTCCCCCATGTTCAGGTTTTGGAACAAGTCTAATGGGTTCGAATATCGAAGCCGGCTCAAACGGTTGTTTGGCAAGCTCGTGTTGTCGGGGGGATGTGAAAACTACTGAACCCCCAAAAGACTGTGTATTTACTGCGCTTTTCGAACGTTCTAAAACTTTCGTTCAGGATGGTGGGCCCGGCAGGACTTGAACCCGCGACCTAGGGATTATGAGAGGGGAGGTGCAATTTTTTTACGCAGAAAACTTTCGTCCAAAACATCGAAAACATCCAGTGTTTGCAAGGTGTTTCCGCGTTTTCCATAAAACGTGACATTGAAGGGAATTGTTGCCATTGACGGGAAAATCCCACACACAAACACAAACACACTTCCATGCGCGGAAACTACTCTTCCATTTGAAATAAAACCGTGCTTGCCGTGAAAAAGAAAATCCGCTACTTTGAAAGGCATGAATAATCGTTTATGGCTTCCGGTGGTTGCCCTGTGTGGCGAGCTGATTGTGTCACAGGCAAGGGCTGTGGTGTTTGTGGCGGGGCAATTCGAAGCGATGGGAACGGGCATTACCACAACGACCAATGGCGTGCTTGAATGGAGGTCGCCACATGGCATTACGATGTACGGGCGAAACGGGGATTGGGAGGTGCAAGGGTCTGACGCGCAAAGAGGGTTGCGGAGCCTGCGGGGTGTCGATGGCATGGGGTTGTGGTTGTTGTCTCGCGTTTGAAGGTCAGGAGAACGACGGCCCGCATGTCTGCACCCCTGATTGCGAGCATTGCAAATGCAATAATGTGGAATGCAAATGCAGTGGTTGCGGGAGTTGTGACAAATGGGCGGGTTGCCCTTGCTGCCAAACATACAGCGGGACGATGGTCACGAACAGCACCACCGGCGCGGGGATTTTCGTGAGGGGTCTGCGGCTGAACAACAACTGGGATTTGGGTGGCACGAGCGGTGGTGTGCTACGCGAAGACCGAAACGTTTCCTCGCGATTCATGTTGCCCGGCCAACCGTGTCCCGATCCCGATCTGCTGCCCTTGAGCTTGATGAGCGTGCCGCAAGCAGACTGCTGCGTTTGCATCGAACACGGCCCCGACTGGCAAGGCAAAATCATCACCGCCACAAGCGGATTAAATTTGCTGGATGGTTACCTGCAAAAAATTGACCCGCCGCAATCATATTACCGCCAAAGTCCGCCGCCGGATTATTTCTATCTCGAAGGCGCGCAACCGGGTGGTTGGGACGGCAGCAAATACATCGTCTGGAGCCAGGGACGACTTGGCGGCGAGATCAAACCCGAAACCAACCACTACGTCGTCGCGCGGACACAACTGTGGAGTGACTTCCTGCAAAATGGCAACGTGCTGGACAACGCCAATCGTTTGCAATGGCTGAAGGATAGACCCGTTTACATCCACGCCGCTCCGCCTGGCACAAACGCCAGCCCCGCACTCATTGGCATGGGAATCTGGGCCGGCAGTTACCGCGGTGGACGAGCATGGCTTGAAGTCGTCGGCGACGGCCATTTCCAGGTTTCCGGCTCCGGCTGGAGCATCACCAACGGACAGCGCCGCGCGTGGAACGCCGCCACCGACGGCGCGAGCATCCTGCACGCCCGTTGCCTCGTTCCCGGCGACGCCGAGCTTCGCATCACCTACGCCAACGACGACGTCCCCGGCATGGAGTTCCGCGACTTCATCACACTGCGCGGCCTTGAACCCCTGGCCATGACGCCGAAATTGAACCAAGCGTATGTGTGGGTTCCTGCTCCAGAATTAAAAGGTTCAGATTGTACTGAATTCGCAAATGGGCTTAAAAATCAAGGATTCCAAGTAGAATGGCTAGTAGATGATGGTGGCACCCAAACGAATACTTTTGGCACTTGCACGCTTGAAAATTTCAAAAAGATGGCGAATGCTGGAGCCATTATGGTCAGTGCTCATGGTTATCCCGGCGTATTCGGGGCGGTTTATGCGCCATTGACTCCCGAAGGGTTTGAGGCTTGTAACAATTGGCACCGCGGAAACGAACGAGGAATGGCAACTATTTCAAATTTGGTTTACGATGCCAGCAATAATATTGTGTTGAGCAATTCATATTATTGTGTCGGAGTCAACACAACATGGTTGCGAAATAATTGGAAACCTACTCTGGATGTCAACGAAGCCATCACGGCATGGTCAGTTTGTTCCTCTGCTTCGAACTCCCCCACAGCGGGTATGTCTCTCATTGACGCTGCAGGCGGGCGCTGGCGCATCGGGGTTGAACAAAAAATGAGAGGATATGAAGGTCGAGACGTTATTCAGGCGTTTTTCGGGCGTATGAACGGCACCATTAAGAACGGCAATTTACGGCTTTCCGGGAGTGCTTACAACGATCCTACCATTGATTACAAACGAATTAACAACTATGGCTACGATGATGATGAGGACGGAGTCGTTGACCGGGAATTCGGTTCCGTTAAAATGAGCGGCAACCCGTGGACAACACTCTGTCCCGCACCGTTGGCAATAAATCCCGTGCATCCAATGTCACCCGTTACTGCCCAACGCAAAGGATGGGGATGCATCCTGCTCGATACGGAAGTGAGCAATTCATCCCTTGCCCGAGATGCCGTGGTCAAAAATTCAGGAGGCGCATCCATATCGGACACGCATTGGTTGAAAAACACAGACGGAAGTTTTTACGGCGTGGGGTTTATGTTTGACAAAACATTGGACAACTCGCTTACCACCATGAAGGCGGTTGCTGACAAAATCCGAAACAGCGAAACGGAGGGTCACGCCATGGACGGAGACCGTGTTCAACCCAACATCGATGACAAGCAATGGTCGTACTAACCAGAAAGGAAACATCACAATGAAAAGAACATGCACATTATTGGCAATTGTCCTGTCTTGGACACCCATATTTGCATTAGATGAATGGGATGATCCGGAGTGGATGGCAGGGTTTAATCGTACTGCAAATTGGCGTATGGCGGCTGAAGAAGCGGATGCAAAATCAGAAATTGATAAAATCAATGATTTAGCGACCCTTGAAAAAATTTCACAAACCAGTAACATACCACTTTTGCAACGCTTCGCGCTCGAAAAATTGAATGAGATGAAAAAAACGTCTGTCATGACAAACGAAGTCGCGCACCCTATTCAAGAACCGCCGCCGGAACCAAACGGGAAACCGTCAACCAACAAAACCTTTCTGTGGGTTTCGCTTGTCGCCCTGCTTGCCATCATCGGCGGCGCGGCAATGTGGCAAAGAAAAAAATGAACGGATGCCTCCTTCGGGCACGTTCATTTCGTCGCCTTCTGCACGGCGGCGTCTGCCGTCTTGCCAACGATACCGGCGACCGCCTCGCCTTGCCCATTTTTAGTGAGAACGGACAGCACCACGCAAAGGCAAATCGACACCACGCAAGCCGTGATGCAAACGTAGGGGGCAAGCTGACGGATGAATTCTTGCCGGGATGAAAAGGCAGGTTTACCCCAACACGCCGGACATCGCGTCTTGAGCTCTTGAATATCCAAAAATATCCCCGCCCACACGGAGCGCAGTTCGGCGTCACTGACGTCCTTGCCGTCACGGATGCGGTTCGCCCGCTCCCGGGCTTCCTCTGATATAGCTGATGCAGTCATGGCGAATCTTTCGGAGATGCCGCGCGGAGCGTACAAGCAACGAAGTAACAAAAACACCCCGCGTGGCATGAGGTTATGGGGTTTCGCAGCTGCCGTCCACACAATCCTTCACGGCGGCGGCCTCGTCGGCTGTAATGGTCTTGCCGGCCATGAGTTTGCCGAAGCCGGACAAGGCCTTGTCGGTGATGCCGCCGGTGGGTTGTGCGTTGCCCGTGCCAGCGGAGCCGCCACCGAGGCCAACGGCGACTTCGGGCTTGGTGTCCGTGGTCTGCGTGGGGGTGTTGCTCTGCGTGTCGCCGCCGCCGTCGGCGGAGGCGTAGAGGCCGTCGCCGATGGTGATGTGCACGGCGTTGGAGTTGCCCTTGATGTCCGCGCGGATATCGCGATAGGCCGTGCGGTTGGAGCGCGACGCGGG
>JAVBOU010000163.1:0-3612 GCA_031550185.1 Kiritimatiellia bacterium
CGGTTGCGGCATCTGGTGGAGAACGCTTTTTTGCGACTCAAAGGCTGGCGCGGCGTGGCCACGCGGTATGCGAAGAGGACCTCCTCATTCCTGGCATGCGTCCATATTGCAGGCATGATCATGCGACTCAAAAACTCGTGACTACAATGTCTAGCACATTATTTCCGGTCAGCATGTCGATGACACCGGTTTTGGCGTGCATGGTGTCCCCCACGCGACATGAACGGCGAACAGATGTTTCGGCTCAGCAAAAGCGGCGATAAATCACCGCACTCCATACTTGCGATGCGACGGTGAGTGGATAAATTTTTCCTGTGCTTATGTCCCAACGAGCCTATTTACGTTCGACTTTTACACGTGTGTCTTCAACCCCAACGGGGTTGAAGACACATACACAAATGTCGCATCAAACACTACGTTTTCACAAACCCGAAAATGGATTGTTTCGAAATTCCTGCCGTGGCGGAGGCTTGGGTTTGCCACCGGCACCACCGGCGTGGCGTGGCGCGCCCCCTGCCCCGCCACCGCCGGCGCTGCTTCCGGGATTTGACTTGGCGCTGAGCGAAATGCGTTTGCGCGCCACATCAACGGAAAGCACCGTGACCTTGAGGCGGTCGCCGGTCTTGACAACTTCGGCGGGATCGGAAACGTATTTATCAGACAATTCGGAAATGTGGATGAGGCCGTCCTGATGCACGCCAATGTCGACAAAGGCGCCAAAGGCGGTGACGTTGGTGACAACGCCCTCAAGCTTCATGCCGGGCGTGACGTCCTCGACCGTGCGCACGTCGGCGCGAAACGCAGGCGCTTCAAAGCTCGCGCGCGGATCGCGGCCGGGCTTTTTGAGTTCCGCCAAAATGTCCTTGAGCGTGGCTTCGCCAACATCGGGCGAGGTGTATTTGGCGACGGAAATTTTGTCGACAAGCGCGGCGTTGCCAATGAGCTCGGAAAGCGAAACGCCAAGATCCGCGGCCATTTTTTCGACCAGCGCGTAGCGTTCGGGATGCACCGCGGACGTATCGAGCGGATGCCTGGCGTTGCGGATGCGCAGGAAGCCCGCGGCCTGCTCGAAGGTTTTCGGGCCGAGTCCCTGAACATCGAGCAACGCCTTGCGCGAGGCAAAAGGTCCGTTGGTGTCGCGGTGCGTGACAATGCGTTTGGCAAGCCCGGCGTTGAGGCCGGCCACGCGCGAAAGCAGCGGCGCGCTGGCGGTGTTCAACTCGACGCCGACATGGTTCACGCAACTGATCACCACGTCGTCGAGTTTGCGCGCAAGCAACGTCTGCTGAACGTCGTGCTGATACTGGCCGACACCGATGGACTTCGGATCAATCTTGACAAGCTCGGCGAGTGGATCCTGCAAACGGCGGCCAATGGAAATCGCGCCGCGGATGGTCAGGTCGAGGTCGGGAAATTCCTCGCGCGCAACCTCGGACGCGCTGTACACTGAGGCGCCGGATTCGTTGACGAGGATGACCATGATGTTGTTCCACTCGCGATGCTTGAGCAGCGTGCGAACAAAATCTTCGGTTTCGCGGCCCGCGGTGCCATTGCCGATGGCGATCGCAAAAGGCTTGTATTTGGTGACGAGTTTCGAAACATCAACCGCGGCTTCGACCATGGCGCGGTCGCCCTGCGTGGGATAAATCGTGGTGGTCTCCAAAAACTTTCCGGTCTCGTCGATGACCACGCATTTGCAACCCGTGCGGAAACCGGGGTCGATGCCCAGCACCACGCGTCCGCCAAGCGGCGACTGCAACAACAAGTTGCGAAGGTTTTGCGCGAAGATGTCGACCGCCGTGGTGTCGGCCTTCATCTTGAGCTCGACCATAACGTCGATCTCCACGCTGGGCAGAATCAGCCGCTTATAGCTGTCCTCAATCGACTGCTTGAGCGTGGCGGCCCACGGCGACGCGGGATTAAGCGCGTTCATTTCCGCCATGCGCGCGAGCAGCGGATCCGCCTCGACATTGAGGCGCACGCGCAAAATGTTTTCCGCCTGACCGCGGCGAATCGCGAGGAAACGATGCGCGGGAATCGCGGACACGCGTTCCTGAAATTCGTAGTACTGCTCGAACTTCGTCGGCTCGGACGGCTTGGGTCCGACCACTTCGGAGACCAGCACACCGTGATTGGTCATCGCGTTGCGCACGAGGCTTCGCACATCCGCGGACTCGGAAATTTGCTCCGCGACAATGTCGCGCGCACCGGCCAGCGCGGCGCCGACATCCTCCACGCCCTTCTCCGCGCTGACGAACGCGGTCGCGGCTTCGGCAGGCTCGTCGGCGCCTTGCGCGAGGATCATGAGCGCGAGCGGTTCGAGGCCTTTTTCGCGGGCGATCATGGCGCGCGTGCGGCGCTTCGGCTTGTACGGCAAATAGAGATCCTCGAGCACCGTCTTGCTACGGCACGCCATGAGCTTCGCGCGCAACTCGTCGGTCATCTTGCCCTGCTCTTCAATCGAGCGCAGGATCGTCGCGCGGCGGTCCTCTAGCTCCTGGTAATACGTCAGGCGCTCCTCGATTTTTGCAAGCTGCACCTCGTCGAGGTTGCCGTGAACCTCCTTGCGGTAACGCGCGATAAAGGGAATCGTGTTGCCCTCCGCGAGCAAACGCGCGACCGCGGCGATCTGGCGCGGCGACAGTTTCAGTTCCTCAACCAGCAGCTCGATCGAGCCCGGTGCTTCAAGTGTGTCAGTCGGTGTGGTCATGATAAAATCACAAAAGTTTGTTGTGGCACGGCAGGGGTTCTGCCACGCCACAGGCGGTTTTTTCGGACGCGATTTTACCACAATCCGCCGTCCCTCTCCACCCGCACATTTCATTTGACAATTCCCCTCCCCTTTCGCTATCTTTCCCTTCGCTTTTAACCTCAAGGAAACTCCACTCATGTACGACGCATCCGATCTCCGCAAAGGCCTCAAAATCATGATTGACGGCGACCCCTTCATCATCACCGAATTCGATTTCAGCAAACCCGGCAAGGGCCAGGCCATTTACAACTGCAAGCTCAAGAACATGCTCACCGGCTCCACCATGAGCCGCAGCTTCCGCTCCAACGACCGCTTCGAAAAGCCCGAGCTCAGCCAGCGCGTCGTCCACTTCTCCTACGCGCAGGACGACAACACCTTTATCTTCACCGACGAAAACTTCGAGGAAATCTCCGTCGACAAGGACGTCGTCGGCCAGGCCCGCTACTTCCTCTCCGACAACATGCCCTGCGAAATTCTCTTCTTCCAGGATCAGCCCATGGAAATCACGCTGCCCAACTTCGTCGAGTGCAAGATCACCTCGTGCGAGGCCGGCGCCCGCGGCAACACCGCCGCCGGAAAAGTTACCAAGCCCGCCACCATCGAGTCCGGCTTCACCCTTCCGGTTCCTCTCTTCGTCAACGAGGGCGAAACCATCCGCATCGACACGCGCACCGGCGAATACGTCGACCGCGTCAAGTCCTGATCCCCGCCACACCAACATGTATTGCCTTTCGTGGCGTGGCAGGACCTCTGCCCCCCCACCAATTTTTACCCACACCGTTAATCAAGCACACCCTTACCCACACACCCGCCACCCCCGCCGCCCCCGCCCGGTGCGACCCCCAGGCGCCCCCCGGGTT
>JAVBOU010000176.1:0-9100 GCA_031550185.1 Kiritimatiellia bacterium
ATTGATAGCGTTGTTTTCCCCGGACAAACCCGCTTTTTATGGAACACGTGGCCTTGCACTTCTTGCATTCAGGCATGACACAACTCCTTGTGAAAACGGAACAATAGCATTTAACTATCTATATGTCAATACTCTCCAAAAAGAAGCTGGTTTTGGAGCAAGTCTACTGATCTCTTCTCCCAATTGCAAGAATCGCTGATAACTATATTTCCGTGACTACTCTCGATTTTTCAACACATGTCACCCTAGCTAAATCCGCGGTTTTGCGTTGCCACAGGGTCGCAAAAAACGTAGACTTTCCTTCAAATGAAAATACAATTCATGCTTCTCGTTTTGGGCGCGATGCTGGCGTGTGTGTCGTGCAAGTCAATTCCTCCCGCGGAAAATGAGCGCGATGTTCGTGAAAGAATCATCGAGGTCGAGGAGAATCCTGAATATGACATTTTTTGGAAAGCCATCGTTCGATCCGACGCCGACAGCATGAGGCGAATGATGACGCAATGCGACTTGACCGGGAAGGATGGGTATGGACGCAACACCTGCCTCTCGCTCGCGATTTCGTATGACAACGTGGCTGCCGTCGAAATGCTTCTGGACGCGGGGATTGATCCCAATGAACGCGACTTCGACGGCGGCACTGCATTGCACGAAGCCGCACGCGTCGGAAAAAGTATCCAGACGCTTGAGGCGCTACTCAAACATGGCGCGGATGTCAACGCGCAGGAGACAAACGGATGGACTGCTGTCATGCACACTGTCAGTCCGTATAGGGGCGACCCCAACCCCGCCCATGCACAACTCCTGATTGAAGCCGGCGCGGATCTGCAACTCGTCAACGACAACGCGCAGGACATGTTATTGCGGACGGCGATATGCAATCCCGGCGATGATTTTATCCGTGTCGTTTGGGATGCGGTTGCAGAGGCCAATCCGGAACGCTTGAATGACCCCGTCTATCTGGCGCAACTCGCCGTATGGACGACGAATGACACGCTGCTCGTCATGCTTAAAACGCGCGCAGAGGCACTCCCGTCAGAGTCGCCGCGTCCGCGGGAGAATGAATCGCTCAAGTCAACGTTGATCCGCCAACTTCTGGAGACCGGCGTGAAAGCCGACACACGCGACGGACGTGGACGAACGTTGTTGACCATGGCGTGCGAGTTTTCCGACATCGACACACTCTCCGCGCTGATCGCCGCGGGTGCGGATGTCAACGCGCACAGCGTCTCCGGCTGGACGCCGCTCATGGCCGCGGCCTACAAGGGCGGGGCAGAGGCCATCACACTCCTGCTCAGAGCCGGCGCAAACATCCACACCAAGGATCACATGGGGCGAACCGCGTTGCATTACGCTGCCTGGCAAAATCCGAACCTGCTCGCCACGGTCACACTCCTGCGTGCCGGAGCAGATATCCATGCGCGGACGGATGACAATATGACACCGCTGGACTGCGCCATAAACAATTACAACAACCGCTCACTGGACATCGCGTGGCTACTTTACAAGCTGGGCGCCGACATTCACTCGCGGGGCTCGTACAACCAACCCGTCCTGCTGAACATTGCCTACCGCCACCAAGAGCAGCCCGCATTTTTCCGCGAACTCCTCGACGCCGACGCTGACGCACACCTCACCAAAGCGGAACGCGGTGAAGTGCTCATACGCGCATTTTGTGCGTGTGTCGACGAGGCGCGTATTTGGAAGCTGCTTCATCGTGGCATTGATCCGCGGCAAAATGGAATTATCGAAAGCGCGGCAGATTCCGATAATTCGTCAGGAATACTCGCGTTTCTCATCAAGCGCGGCGCACGTATTGATCCCACTGAATCGACACTGCAAAATGCCAACGAAAGAAGCGCGCTGACCATCGCCACCGAATATCGCAATTGGAAAAACGTCGAGCTGTTGCTCAAGGCCGGCGCCGCAACCAAAACAAATGGACTCGATTACCGTTACCACCCCGTGCTTCTCCCGCTCGCGCGCATGAGCGGCGCGTTGACACCGGAGATCATCGCGCGGCTGCATGACGCCGGCGACTCGGTGAACGCGATGGAATATGATGACGGACGCCAAACCGTCCTCATGCTTGCCGCGACGCATTACACGGATCCCCGCGTCATCACAACGTTGCTTCGTCTTGGCGCCGACCCCAACGCGCAAGATGCGGAAGGAAAAACGGCGCTGGATTACCTTCGCGCGAACAAACGCCTCAACCGAACCGCCGCGCTTGATGCCATGCAAAAGGCGATGACGCGCGAACCGTAATCCGCTCCGCATTTAATCACGGTGGGGTGCGACCGCCGGGCGCGCCCCACCATTTTTATAGCAGACTTGTTCCCTAACCTGAACATGGAGGGCGAGCGTCCTCCCTGTTCAGGTTTGGGAACAAGTCTATTTTGCAATTCGGTGTCGTGGCAGAGGTCGAGCTGTGCCACGACGCGGTATGTTTTTGTTTGGAAATCGGGCGGCGGCCATGTCGAGGCACGGTTTTTGCTATATTTGGTGGGTAGCTCGTTTTGTGTGTACTGGCGGGAGCGTTGCCAGGGCAAAAAGGGCTTGTCATCAAGGTGGAAATGGCTTAGGGTATGGGGTGTAATTTGGGAATTGGGCCGTGAAGATGTTGAGCAAAATAATTGGACGTTTGGGGAACCTGCCGAAGGGACGGGGTTGGCGTGGCGTGGGGGTGCTGGTTGTGGCGGGGTTGTGCGTGGCGGCGGGATGCGGCAGGGGGGAGGCGGAGGTGAATACGAGTGATGAGGCGTTTAGGGCGGGGTGGGCGAGTTACGGGCTGGGGGATTATCATAAGGCGGTGTATTGGTTTGAGATGTCGAGCAGGCTGGCGACGAATGAGGCGGAGCGGGTGAGGGGGAAGTATGCGCTGGCGGATACGTGGAATTTCAGGAGCCCGGGGAAGAATGAGAAGCGGGCGGGGGAGCTGTACCGGGAGGTGGTGGCGACGGATCCGACGGGGGCGTGGGCGCCGTGGGCGGCGTTGACGCTGGTGCGGCAGGATCAGATCAAGGCGATTGATGAGTTGCCGGATTTGAAGACGCTGGAGAAGGGGTATACGGGGGTGATGGAGGCGTATCCGGGGCATGAGGCGGCGGATGAGGCGTTTTTGTTTTTGCAGACGGCGCGGATGTTGCGGGGGGATGCGGAGGAGCTGGGGAAGGCGGTGAGGGCGCTGGAGGAGTGGGTGAATGTGCGGACGAATTCGCTGTATTTGTCGAACGGATATAGTCAACTGGCGCAGGGGTATTTGTTGCAGAGCCAGGGGCGGAAGTATATTAACGCGCTGGTGACGGGGGTGAATCTGGCGTTGCGACAGGCGCAGAATGTGAATTTGCCGCTGGGGGATCAGGCGGGGAATTATTTTAAGATCGCGATGGCGGCGCAGATGGATGCGGGGGATTTTGAGCTGGCGCGGATGTATTACGAGAAGTTGATGGAGGAGTATCCGACGGATCAACGGGTGTTTGTGGCGGAGCAGCATCTGGCGAAAATGGAGGCGTTTAAGGAGGCGGTGAGAAGGGAATTGTCGCAGGCGCAGGCGGAGGAGGGGGAATGAGATGGGTGTCGAACAACGAGTATTCAGGAGAGGCGGCATGAAGGTGTGGGCGTTTGTGAAGAAGTGGTATGCGCTGATTGTGGTGCTGGGGGCGTTTGTGTGGAGCGCGGCGGCGATCATGGCGCGCCGGGTGGAGGAGGCGCCGCCGGGAACGGCGGTGATCCGGATGGGGCACTGGCAACTGGAGCCGCTGGTGCGGGAGGCGATTGATGAGATGGGGAAGCGGTACGCGAAGATGCGGTGGGAGCGGGACGGCGTGCGGGTGATGATCAAGCAGGATCCGATTCCGGAGTCGACGTACGGGCAGTGGATGTCGTCGCAGATGATGGGGGGGACGGCGCCGGACATTATTGAGTGCGGGATGTTGCCGGGGAATGTGTTGATCGGGTATTACAGCCGTTATTTTTATCCGCTGACGCAGTATGTGTCGCAGCCGAATCCGTACAACGCGGGGAATCAGTTTTCGAACACGGCGTGGCGGGCGACGTTTAAGGACGGGATGCGCACGAGCTATGTGGAGGAGGTGCAGGAGTATATGCTGGTGCCGCTGTCGCAGTTTGGCCAGCGGATTTTTTACAACCGGGATTTGCTGCGGCGGTTGACGGGGCTGGAGGAGCCGCCGAAATCGTGGCAGGAGTTCAAGAAGGTGTGCGAGCAGATCAAGAGCCAGCAGATGGGGAACGGGCAGTATTACACGCCGATCGCGGCGTCATCGTACCACTTCAATATGTGGGACTGGATGATGGCGGACGCGTTGTCGTACGGCGTGGTGCGGAAGGTGGATTACAGCCGGGATGGAACGGTGGACAACTTGGAGTTGTTCACGGCGATGCGGGAGGGGCGGGTGAATTTCAACATTCGTCCGTATGAGGCGAAGTACGGGTTGATCCGGGATTTGACGAAGTTTTTCCAGCCGGGATTCACGGGGCTGGGGCGCGACGAGGGTGTGTTTTTGTTCGCGCAGGAGCGGGCGGTGTTTTTGCCGTCAGGGACGTGGGACCAGGGGGCGTTGCGGGAACAGGCGAAGGGGGTGTTTGAGATGGGGATCATGAATTTCCCGCGGCCGATGAAGGATGATCCGGATTACGGGGATGTGGTGGAGGGGCCGACGTATGAACGGCCGCAGGGAGGTTTTCCGTTTGGCATCACGCGGATGTCGAAGCATCCGGAGATTGCGCTGGACTTCCTGCATTATTTGTCGAGCCGGGAGGTGAACGAGGAGTTTAACAAGCGGATCGGCTGGATTCCGGCGGTGCTGGACACGAAGGTGACGGATGACTTGCGGGAGTTTGAGCCGAATCTGAAGGGCGTGTATGGCGGCGCGCAGTTCACGCTGGGCGGCGACACGATCACGAAGTGGGATCAGTTGTATGCGTTGTACAAGGTCGACCAGCTTGAATTTGCGGACATGATGAAGCAGTTCGGCGAAGTGTACACGAAGCGCGGGCTGGAGGAATTCATGGAGATGGTGCGCAATGACCGGCGCGGTCTGCCCGGTGATGAACGGGTGGTGGCGGCGCTGCGGGCGCAGATGGTGAACGCGCGGGAACACGGGGCGCCAGAGGCGGTGGCGGAGTTGGAGGCGGCGCGCTACCGGCGGATGTTGTTGAGCCGGGTGATGGGCCGCGGGGCGCATCAGGCGATGCTGATGCGGATACAAAGGGGAAACTCGCCGTTTTCAGCGGGCGAGCCGTATGCGATGTCGGAGGAGGCGAAACAGGCGGCGCGGGAGCAGATCGCGCAGGCCATGAAACGCGAGAAGGCGGAGGGCGGAAAGTGAGGAAAGGTGAAATGAGGGACGTGTGTCGCGCGGCGTGGAATGGATGTTCGCAGATTCAAGGAGTTGGCCATGCCGTATGAAGTGAAGTGGAGCCAGGTGAAGTACCACAAGGAGATTTATTTGTTCCTTGTGCCGACGCTGATTTTGATCGGGCTGTTTATTTACTATCCGGCGGCGAGCGGGATTTATCATAGCTTTTTCCGGTGGAACGGGGCGGATATTTCGGAGTTCATCCGGTTCAAGAACTACACGGACTTGTTCAAGCTGCCGGCGTTTTGGCAATCATTCAAGGTGGCGTTGATGCTGGGGGTGTTCAACGTGCTGAAGATGAGCGTGGCGCTGATGACGGCGGTGTGCATTCACCGGTGCATGAGCGCGCGAATGCAATTCGTCTACCGGGTGCTGTTTGTGATCCCGATGGTGATCCCGGGGTTGGTCATCGTGCTGGTGTGGCGGACGCTTTTTTTTGAGGCGACGAACGGATTCTTGAACAAATTTTTAACGTCGTCGGGCCTGTTCAATGTGTTGTGCAAGATGGACGCCATCATGGGCTGGGGCGAGGTGTTCAAGGTCGGCTCCATGCCCGCGTGGCTGGGCGACCCGAAGTTGATTGTCGTGGCGTGCATTGTCTGGGGCTTCCCGTGGGTCGGGTCGTTCGCGGTGCTGACGTACCTGGCGAAACTCCAGGGCATCAGCAAGGACGTGTATGAAGCGGCGGACATTGACGGCATCAGCTGGTTTTCGAAATTCACCAAGATCGAAATGCCGCTGATCATGGGTTCGATTTACATCCTGCTCGTGCTCATGATCATTGAAACGATCAAGGACGCGGGAATGATTCTCGCGCTCGCCGGCATGTACGGCGGCCCCGGCGGCAAGGCCACTGTACCCGCGCTCTTCATGTTGCGCAAGGCGTTTCTTGAGCAGCAAATGGGCTACGCCTGCGCGGTCGGCATCGTGCTCACGATCATCGTCATGGTCCTCCAAAAAACCCTCACCTGGATCATGACCCCGTCGCAACATGTACTTTCCCGCCAGGCCAAATTCAAATCCATGGTCAACGGCCTCATCCTCCGCCTGCCCCTCTTTTATCTCATCAGCCTGCTGACGGTCGTCGCGTTCCGCAACATTCCGCTCAACGTGAATTACGACCGCGAAAAACACTCCAGCGGCGTCATGGTCATCACGTACCACGAGGATCCGGGTCCGCTGACACCGGCCGGAAAATTTTACAAGTCCTTCGAATACTTCGGCACGAAGTACAAAGTGCCGGACGACACCGTCACCGCGTGGAAAGAAGCGGCCAAGCAGGCCGCCATCGACGCCGACAAGGCCGCCGGCAAATCCGACGGCACCACCTCCAGCGACATCTCCATCCGCAAGCAACTCCGCATCAACGCCGGCGGGCTCCTCGACTCGCTGACCTGGTGCCTCTGGTGCGTCGCCATCGGGCTCGCCATCGAGTTCCTCTTCCGTTTCACCGCCAACGCCCTCGCCACCGCCAAGCTCCGCTGGGACGAAGCCCATTTCGACAAGGACGCCGCCTTCAAGCGCCTCGCCAACCCCTGGATTCGCGCCTGGCGCTTCACCTCCAACGGATTCCTGCGCATTGCCAAACACGGCTTCATCTGGGGCGTCCTCTTCTTCGCCTTCCTGCCCCTCTACCTCATGATCATCGTCAGCTTCAAGACCAACCAGCAGTTCTACGTCGCCCCCGCCACACCCACCGACCCCCTCCATCCCGAAAACTGGCAGACCGCGTGGGACATGGTCATGCCCAACGTCGCCAACTCCGTCTTCGTCTCCACCCTCGTCACCGGCCTCTGCCTCATCTTCGCCCTGGCCGCCGCCTACTTCTTCGCCCGCCAGCGAATGCCCATGAGCGCCTTCGTCTGGAACGCCATCATCATCCTCATGATGATGCCCATGATCGCCAACCTCGTCCCCCTCTTCCGCCTCCTCGTGGACATGAGCCTCGTCAACACCCTCACCGCCCTCATCCTCGTCGGCACCGCCAGCGGCCAGGTCTTCGCCATCTTCGTCTTGCGAAACTTCGTCCAGGACATCCCCCGCGACCTCTACGAAGCCGCCGAGATCGACGGCGCCAACCACTTCCAGCAACTCTGGCGCATCGTCCTTCCCCTCTCCGGCCCCGTCATGGGCACCGTCGGCGTCCAGACATTCATCGTCGCATGGAACGACTTCATCCTCCCCCTCATCATCATCCGCGACGCCTCCCGCCTCCCCGTCATGGTGCAGCTCCTGCGCATGGCCGGCGAATACGTCAAATTCTGGGGTCCCCTCATGGCCGGCTACGCCATGGCCTCCATCCCCATCATCCTCCTCTTCGTCTTCTCCATGAAACTCTTCGTCCGCGGCCTCACCGAAGGCGCCGTCAAAGGGTAACGCGCCCTTTCTAAATCCCTAAATCTCTAAATCCCCCAAATCACCATGGCCGAAGTCACCCTCACCAACGTTTGGAAAATCTACGCCGGCGACGTCGCCGCTGTCCGCGACATCACCTTCTCCGTCCACAACGGCGAATTCCTCGTCCTCGTCGGCCCCTCCGGCTGCGGCAAATCCACCACCCTGCGCATGGTCGCCGGCCTCGAAGAAATCTCCAAAGGCCAGATCGCCATCAACGGCCGCGTCATCAACAACGTCCCCCCAAAAGACCGTGACATCGCCATGGTCTTCCAAAACTACGCCCTCTACCCCCACATGACCGTCCGCGACAACATGGCCTTCGGCCTCAAACTCCGCAAATTCCCCCGCGCCGAAATCACCAAACGCGTCGACAACGCCGCCCAAATCCTCGGCCTCGGCCCCTACCTCGACCGCCTCCCCAAAGCCCTCTCCGGCGGCCAGCGCCAGCGCGTCGCCATGGGCCGCGCCATCGTCCGCGACCCCGCCGTCTTCCTCTTCGACGAACCCCTCTCCAACCTCGACGCCAAAATGCGCGTCGAAATGCGCAAAGAAATCCTCCAGCTCCACAAACGCCTCGGCTCCACCATGATCTACGTCACCCACGACCAGGTCGAAGCCATGACCCTCGGCGACCGCATCTGCATCATGCACGACGGCATCATCGAACAACTCGGCACCCCCGAACAAGTCTTCTACTCCCCCAACAACCTCTTCGTCGCCCGCTTCATCGGCACCCCACCCATGAACATCATCGACGGCACCCTCCAAAAAGACGGCTCCCACTTCATCTTCGACGCCCCTCCCCTCCGCGCCCAACTCCCCGCCACCTGGAATGACCGCATCAGCCACCTCCTCGGCCAGCCCGTCGGCCTCGGCTTCCGTCCCCGCGCCTTCACCGTCCTTCCCGCCGACGCCCCCTCCCCCGCTTCTCCCGACACCCCCGTCTTCACCGGCTCCCTCGACGTCGCCGAAATGCTCGGCGAAGAACTCCTCCTCCACCTCACCGCCGGCAAAAACCGCTTCATCGTCAGCTGCGACCCCCACCTCCATCCCCGCGACGCCCAAACCCTCCGCGTCATCCCCAACTTCACCAAAGCCCACCTCTTCGACCTCGCCTCCGGCAAAAACCTCACCCTCTAACACAACGCAAAAAACCTGCTTCTCCGCGGTCTTGAGCAAAACGGTGATGGCCTTTCGTTCAACCCTTCCGGGTTTGATAAATGGTGGGGCGCGACCGCCGGGCGCGCCGGGCATTGGATAAACGTTTATTTTGGGTCGCTTGCGTTGCGGATACAGGCTTGTCGTGAGTCCGGCGCGCCCGGCGG
>JAVBOU010000093.1:0-4854 GCA_031550185.1 Kiritimatiellia bacterium
CCCGCCGCCGGCTGCGCCCCGTGTGTTTTGCCATACGGCCGTAATTTTTGGGCTGAAACCAGCGTGTTGCGGCTCGCGCGCACGCTCGCCTTCCATGTTCAAATTTTGGGCGGGTCGATGAGATGAATGTGACGCAGTCGATCCGGCTCAGCGAAAAGCGGCATGAATCGCCGCACTCCATATTTGCGATGCAAATGTTAAAAGTTTTGCCGTGGCAGAGCACGACCTCTGCCACGGCGCGTTTTTTATTTTTTCATGCGGACGTATTCGACGAGGCCGCCGCAGGCGATGAGTTTTTTCATGAAGGGCGGGAAGGGTTTGGCCTGAAAGGTTTGGCCGGAAGTTTCGTTGGTGATGAGGCCGGTTTCGAAGTCGATGGCGATTTTGTCGTCAGCGCGGATGGCGTCGACGGCCTCGGGGCATTCGAGGATGGGCAGGCCGATGTTGATGGCGTTGCGGAAGAAGATGCGGGCGAAACTTTTGGCGATCACGCAGGAGATGCCGGAGGCTTTGATGGCGATGGGCGCGTGTTCGCGGGAAGAGCCGCAACCGAAGTTGGCGCCGGCGACGATGACGTCACCGGGCGCGACGCGTTCGACGAAATGGGCGTCGATGTCCTCCATGCAGTGCGCGGCGAGGGCGGCGGGCAGGGAGGTGTTGAGGTGACGGGCGGGGATGATGACGTCGGTGTCGACGTTGTCGCCGTAGCGGAAGACTTTGCCGTGTGCGTTCATAAAGTGATTGATGTTGGAGCTTGAAGTAGCGGGTGAAGGAAGATGATGATTTGTCAACTGTTAATTGTTAACTGTTAACTCTCTTGGGTCGGTGATGCGGCCGGTGAGGGCGGAGGCGGCGGCGACGGCGGGAGAGGCGAGGTAGACTTCGGATTCGGGGTGACCCATGCGGCCGACGAAGTTGCGGTTGGTGGTGGAGAGGGCGCGTTCGCCTTTGGCGAGGATGCCCATGTGGCCGCCGAGGCAGGGGCCGCAGGTGGGTGTGGAGAAGACGGCGCCGGCTTCGACGCAGGTTTCGATGATGCCTTCGCGAAGGGCTTGCAGGTAGATTTTTTGGGTGCCGGGGAAGATGATGCAGCGGAGGCCCTTGGTGATTTTTTTGCCCTTGAGGATGGAGGCGGCGATGCGCAAATCGCTGAGGCGGCCGTTGGTGCAGGAGCCGATGACGACCTGGTCGAGGGTGATGTTTTGGGCGTCACGCGCGAGGCGGGTGTTGGAGGGAAGATGAGGAAAGGCGACGGTGGGTTCGAGCGCGTCGAGGTCGATGGTAAAGGTTTTTTCGTAGTGCGCGTCGGGGTCGGCGGCAAGGGTACGGGCGTCGTCACGACCGGCTTCGCGGAGGAAGGCGCGGGTGAGATCGTCGACCGGGAAGATGCCGTTTTTGGCGCCGGCCTCGATGGCCATGTTGGCGATGCAGAGGCGGTCGTCCATGGTGAGCGCGGCGAGGCCGGGGCCGGCGTATTCCATGCTTTGGTAGAGCGCGCCGTCGACGCCGATCATGCCGATGATGTGGAGGATGACGTCCTTGCCGGAGACCCATTTTTGGAATTTGCCGGTGAGGTGGAAGCGGAGCGCGGAGGGGACTTTGAACCACGCGGTGCCGAGGGCCATGCCGGCGGCCATGTCGGTGGAGCCAACGCCGGTGGCGAAGGCGCCGAGGGCGCCGTAGGTGCAGGTGTGGCTGTCGGCGCCGATGACGACGTCGCCGGCCGCGACAAGACCTTTTTCAGGAATGAGGCAGTGCTCGATACCCATTTCGCCGACTTCAAAGTAATTGGTGATCTGCTCTTTTTGGGCGAAGCGGCGGATCGTCTGGCATTGCTCGGCGGCCTTGATGTCCTTGTTGGGCGTGAAGTGGTCGGGGACGATGGCGACGCGGTCACGGTCGAAGACGCAGGGGCAGTTCATGCGCTCAAATTCGCGGATGGCGACGGGCGAGGTGATGTCGTTGCCGAGGACGAGGTCGAGCTTGGCTTCGATGAGCTGGCCGGGTTCGACGCGGTCGAGTCCGGCGGCGCGGGCGAGGATTTTTTGGGTGAGGGTCATGGTGTTCCTAGAAGTTAAGAGTTAACAGTTGAACGTTGGAAGTGGTGGTGTGAAGTGGGTGAGTTGGGGTAACTGTTGGTTGTTAACTTTTACCTATTAATTAACTGGTCATCGTCGGTATCGACGATGAACTCGGCGGGTTGTTTTATTTTTGGGCGAGGAGGTTGTTGATGGCGCTGAGGTAGGCGTCGATGCAGGCGCGGATGATGTCGGTGGAGAGGCCGCGGCCAGGGGCGCGGATGTGGTTGTCGGAGATGCGGAGGGTGACTTCGCCGAGGGCGTCTTCGCCGCTGGTGACGGCGGCGATGAGGAAGGTTTCGAGGGTGGGGTTGAGGCCGAGGCTTTGGTTGACGGCGTTGAAGGCGGCGTCGACGGGGCCGTCACCGAGGGCGACGCAGTCGGGGAGGGTTTGGCCGTCGCGCTCGAGGCTGAGGATGCAGGTGGGCTTGACGGTATCGCTGGAGTGTATGTTGAAGTGCTTGAGTTTGATGCGGGCCTCGGCGTTGTGGAGGACGTCGTAGGCGAGAGCCTCAATGTCGGCATCGGAGACGACTTTTTTCTGGTCGGCGAGGACCTTGAAGTCGGCGAAGAGTTTTTGGAGGTGGTCGGGGCCGAGTTCGAAGCCGAGGGATTTGAGGCGTTCGTCGAAGGCGTGTTTGCCGGAGTGCTTGCCGAGAACCATGCGGTTGCCGGGGATGCCGATGGAGGCGGGGGTCATGATCTCGTAGGTTTCGGGGTTGGCGAGGACGCCGTGCTGGTGGATGCCGGATTCGTGGGCGAAGGCGTTTTCGCCGACAACGGCTTTGTTGGGGGGGATGCGGTTGCCGGTGACGGTGGCGACGCAGCGGCTGGCGTTGTAGATTTTGGTGGTGTCGAGCTGCATGGTGGTGTTGAAGGCGGCGTTGCGGACGCGCAGGGCCATGGCGATTTCTTCGAGGGCGGCGTTGCCGGCGCGTTCGCCGATGCCGTTGAGGGTGCATTCGACCTGGCGGGCGCCGGCGGTGACGGCGGCGAGGGAGTTGGCGACGGCCATGCCGAGGTCGTTGTGGCAGTGGACGGCGAGGGTGGCGCCGGTGATGTTGGGGACGTTGTTGAAGATGGCGCGGATGCGGTCGGCAAATTCGGCGGGAAGGGCGTAGCCGACGGTGTCGGGGATGTTGACGGTGGTGGCGCCGGCGCGGATGACGCCCTCAATAACGCGGAACATGAAGTCGGGGTCGGTGCGCGAGGCGTCTTCAAGCGAGAACTGAACGTCGGGGCAGAGGTTGCGGGCGTAGGCGACCATTTTGACGGCGCGCTCGAGGACGGTGTCGGGATTCATCTTGAGCTTGTACTGCATGTGCAGCGGCGAGGTGGCGAGGAAGAGGTGGAGGCGCGGCGCGCGGGCGGTTTTGAGGGCATCCCAGGAGGCGTCGATGTCCTTTTCGAGGGCGCGGCAGAGGCTGGCGGCGACGGGGGTTTTGAGGACGCCGGCGACGGCGCGCACGGCCTCGAAGTCGCCGGGTGACGCGGCGGCAAACCCGGCCTCGACGACGTCGACCCGAAGCGCCTCGAGATGCTCCGCGACCAGGAGTTTGTCCTTGAGGTTCATGGTGCATCCGGGCGATTGCTCGCCGTCGCGCAGGGTGGTGTCGAAGAATTTGATGGGTGTGCTCATGGCGTTCTCGTTGGAGGTTGGCGAAACGAAAAACCCCGCCTGCCTTTTGAATGGGCGAGCGGGGCTTCTTTGGGTTGCGCTGAGGAGGTGGGTGTGTCAGCGCAAACGGTCAAGTGCCCCGCGACGGATAAGTCGGAGGCTAATCGAAATGCTCAGGGTGTGAACAAGGGTTTTCATGACCGAATGAGGGGTACTATCGCAGATTTGCCGCGGGGCGTCAAGGGAGCAAATGGCGGTTTTGAAAAATTTTTGGTGATTTTTTTGGTTCTCTGTTTTCGGGGAATCGCGGTATACTTGGGGCATGAATTTGATTCACATTTTGCCGTCGCTTTTGGCGGCGGACGTTGGTGCGCTGGCGGAGGGATGCCGCCGGGCGGAGGCGGCGGGCGCGGATGAGATTCACCTGGACATCATGGACGGGCATTTTGTGCCGAACCTGAGTTTCGGGCCCGAAGTGGTGGCCATGGCGCACCGGACGGTGAAGCTGCCGTGCAATGTGCATTTGATGCTGGATCAGCCGCACTTGTATGTGGCGCGGTTTATGGACGCGGGCGCGACGACGCTGTATGTGCATGTGGAGCCGGCGTATGACATTCGCGCGACGCTGGCGGTGATTCGCAAACGGGGCGTGCGTTGCGGGTTGACGCTGAACCCGGAGACGCCGGCGTCGGCGGTGGTGCCGTTTTTGGGCGAGGTGGACGAGGTGCTGTGCATGACGGTGCATCCCGGTTATGGCGGGCAGTCGTTCATGGCGGAGGTGTTGCCGTCGATCGCGGCGGTGCGGCGCGCGGCGAATGCGACGGGGAACACGGGCTTGACGCTGATGGTGGATGGCGGGATCAATTTGGAGACAGCGGTCGCGTGCGCGGCGCACGGGGCGAACGCGTTTGTGGCGGGGACGTATTTGTACCGGATGGCGGACATGGCGGCGGGGATACGCGAGTTGCGCGCGGCAACGGGTGCGGCGTTTTGTGAAACACCGTGAAGAAGCTCGGCGTGGGTGCGGAGGCGCACTGCCGGGTAGGGCTGTGCCACGAAGGGAAAGGGAGTGGAAGGATAGGTGGGGCGCGACCGCCGGGCGCGCCGGATTTACGACAAGCCTGGATCCGCAACGCAAGCGACACAAAATAAACGTCC
>JAVBOU010000005.1:0-7315 GCA_031550185.1 Kiritimatiellia bacterium
CGCCCCTCCGGCTAAAATAATTCCCGAATTTACTATTTTCCCCGTTCCGCCCCGAAAGCTCGTTTTTCCCTTGCCCAGTCTACCGTTTTCAACCACTTTCCACCAAAATCCCGTTTCCCGGATTCCATTGGTAAAACGTCATCATTGGCGTAGGGCAAGGGGCATTGCCCCGCAGCCCTACGTCACCGCCGCACACCTCACACAAGCCCCAACGGGGCGGGATCACCCGCCAAAACAAAAATCAAGGCGAGTCACCACAACACAACGCCTTACGCGCGGATTTTTTGGCCAGGTTCGAAATAGGCTTCCTGCCGTGTGGCGTCGAGGACAGACTTCCAGAGGTCGCCTTCGAGATCGATTTTCTGGCGTTCGATCGTCGCGAGGGAAATGGGGACAAGGGCGTAGCTGTCGCGGTGGTTGCCGACCACGCAGTTGGTGCGGCCAGCCAGCGCGGCGTGAACCGCGTTGCGCGCGAGGAGGTAACAGCGAACCGCATCAGAGCCCGTGGCGGGAATGCTGCGGATCGTATAAGAAGGGTCGAAATATTTGACGGACACGTCGGTCCCCTTTTGCGCAAAGTAGGACGTGATGCGTGTCTTGAGAAACTCGCCAATGTCTTTCTTGAGCAGGTTGCCCGACGCGTCACGAAGCTGCGGGCCGTCCTTGATGAGATTCTGGCCCGCACCTTCGGCCACGACGATCACGCAATGATCCTTGCCGGAACCGAAGCGGCGTTCCAGCGCGGCGAGCAGGCCGGTGTCGCCCTCGAGATCGAAGTTAACCTCGGGGATGAGGCAGAAGTTGACGACCGGATTGGCAACGGTCGCATAAGCCGCGATGAAGCCGGAATCACGACCCATAAGCTTAACCAGGCCGATGCCGTTGGCCGTGCCGCGCGCCTCGACGTGGGCGGCCTCGATGACAGGACTCGTCTCGGCGATCGCAGTCTCGAATCCAAAGGAATGGCCGACGAAATTGAGGTCGTTGTCGATGGTCTTGGGGATGCCGATGACGCTGATGGCGAGCTTGTTCTTCATGCAGGTTTCAGCGATCTCGCGCGCGGCGCGCAAGGTGCCGTCGCCGCCGATGCAAAAAAGCAAATTGATGTTCATCCGGATCAGCGTGTTGATGATTTCGTCGGTATTCTGCTGGCCGCGGGAGGAACCGAGGATCGTGCCGCCGAGCGTGTGGATGGTATCGACTGCGTCGGGATCGAGAATGATGGGGGTGAGGTTGGCGTGGGGGACAAAACCGCGGTAACCATAACGGATGCCGTAAATGGTTTTGACGTTGTAATCGAAGGCGAGGATTTCGACAAGGCCCTTGATCACGTGATTGAGGCCGGGACACAGCCCGCCGGCCGTGAGAATCGCCGCGCGACTCCAAGCCGGATCGTGAAAAATCTTCGCGCGGGGACCGGCCTTTTCAAAGGAAGGGAGGCGGCCAATCTTGCCGTAAATCGAGGCGACCGTGGCGAGATCGGTGTCCATGAGGACGCGGGCGTCGTCGTCGATGAACGAACGATATTGCTGAACCGGCGAGTCAATGAGGCAGGGTCCGAGCGTCTGCACGTCGAGCTCAAACTTCGTGGGATCTTCGACAACGCGTTGGTAAATGTTCATGGCAAAACCTCCTGAATGAAAAGCAGACAGTTTAAAGAAAACGGGCAGCGAATGCAATGCACGAACATCGACGCGTCCGCCGATTTTTCTTGACGCTGGCGGCGCGCTTTTTCATCATGGAACCATTATGAAAAAAGCAATTTCATTAAATGGCGCGTGGCGGTTGCACTACGGACTACGGGAAGGAAACTTTCCAACGGAACCACAGGAGCTGTCGCAATGCGGATGGCCTGAAATTGCGGCCGTGGTGCCGGGAAATGTGGAGATTGATTTGGAACGCGCGGGCGTCATTGCGGATCCGGCGTTTGGCGCGCGGATTCATGAGTTGCGACAATTTGAAAACCATGACTGGTGGTATTCGCGGACGTTTGACGTCGCGGCCAACGACGAACGCGCGGAGCTCGTGTTTGAAGGGCTCGATTGTTTTGCCACGTGCTGGGTGAACGGCGAGCGCGTGGGCGAGTCCGCGAACGCGCTCGTGGCGCAGCGGTTTGACGTGACACGCGTTTTGCGGCCCGGGCTCAACAGCATCGTCGTGCGGCTCGCGTCCGCGACGCTGGCGGGGCGGCGCCATGTGGTCGCGCCGGGCGAATATGCGGGCGCGGTGAATTTCGAGGCGTTGCATGTGCGCAAGCCGCCGCATTGCTGGGGCTGGGATATTTTGCCGCGGCTCGTGTCCGCCGGAATCTGGCGGGAGGTGCGCCTGGAATTTTTGCCGCGCACGCGGTGGCGCGGCGTGTACGTTGCCACGCGCGAGGTCGATCTCGCGCAACGCCGCGCGCGCCTCGTGGTGGATTGGGATTTCGAGACCGACCGTGACGTGGACAATTTGCGCGTGCGGCTGCAACTCGCGCGAAACGCGCGCGTGGCAAAGGTCGAGCTCTGCCACGCGCTCGGGACGCACGGACGTGTTGAGCTGGAGTTGGCGGAGGTTGATTTTTGGTGGCCGCTGGGATCGGGCGACGCGGCGTTGTACGAATTTTCAGCGGAGCTCATGGAGGGCGACACTTGCCTCGATGTGTGGCGCGAAAATGTCGGCGTGCGGACGGTGGAGTTGCGGCGCACGGAGTTGACCACGCCGCAAGGCGACGGCGAATTTGTGTTTGTGGTGAACGGCGAAAAAGTTTTTGTCAAAGGCACGAATTGGGTGCCGCTTGACGCGTTGCACAGCCGCGACGCAGCCACGTTGCAGGATGTGTTTCCGATGGTGGTAGAGCTGGGCTGCAACATGCTGCGCTGCTGGGGCGGCAACGTTTACGAGGATCACGTATTTTTTGACGCGTGTGATCGCGCGGGCGTGATGGTGTGGCAGGACTTTGCAATGGGTTGCGCGGTGTATCCGCAAACCGATGAATTTTGCGCGGCGATTGAACGCGAGGCCGAGGCCGTTGTGGTAAAGCTGCGCAATCATCCGGGCCTTGTGTTGTGGGCCGGCAACAACGAGGGCGACGAAGCGTACGAATGGGCGGCGATGGGCGGCAATCCCAACCGCGAGGATCGCGTGACGCGCCGTGTGCTGGCTTCGGTCGTGCGGCGATGGGATCCGTTGCGGCCGTATTTGCCCAGCTCGCCGTTTCGCGGCGAAGCTTTTTACGCGCAGAACAAAAGCGCGGCGGAGGTGTTGCCCGAACAGCATTTGTGGGGCGCGCGCGACGATTTCAAGGGGCCGACGTACACGGCGTCGTCCGCGCATTTTGCGAGCGAAATTGGTTACCACGGCTGTCCGTCGCGCGCGAGTTTGGAGCGCTACATTCCGGCGGACGAATTGTGGCCGTGCGTGGGTTCGACGACATGGCGCGTTCACGGCGTGCAACCGCATCCCGCGCATCACGCGTACGACTATCGCATCGGGCTGATGGCGAAGCAAGTCGAAGTGCTGTTTGGAAAAGCGCCCGACAATTTGGATGATTTCATTTACGCGTCGCAAGTCAACCAGGCCGAGGCGTTGAAATTTTTCATCGAATGGTTTCGCATCGCCAAGTGGCGGCGCACCGGCATTCTGTGGTGGAATTTGCGCGACGGCTGGCCGGTGATTTCCGACGCGATTGTGGATTATTACAACGACAAAAAAATCGCCTACAACGTCGTGCGCCGCTCGCAGGTCATGGTCGTTGCGCTCTGCGGCGAACCGCGCGACGGCCAACACGAATTGGTCGTCGTGAACGATCTCCGTCAACCGGTGAAAGGAAAACTCCGCGCGTGGCAGAGCTCCACCTCTGCCACGCTGTGGGAGGGCGATTTCGAAGTTGAGGCAAACGGTCGTGGCACGCTCGCCACGCTGCCACAAAGTGCGACGCCCGCCCTGTGGATTTTGGCCTGGACGCTGGAGGACGGCACAACCGGCTGGAATCATTTTCTCGCCGGGCCGCGCCCCTTTGATTTGGCGTGGCATCGCGCAGCCTGGAAAGGCGTGTGTTGACACCCGCACGATGAAATGGTAGTTTGACGGCGATATCAAAATGATATCACTTTGAAAGGAGTTCATCGTGCATGCAGAAATGAAGGATCCAACGGGTCGGTTCGAGCGAACGGAATTCACACCGCGACACCTCGACGGGTTGGCGGTGCTGGCTGTCGGCATCACACTGGCCGTCGCGGCTGCGATCGGATTTGTCTGGGCGCTGACGCGCATGGAGCAGCGCGTTGCGGGTACGTCTCACATCACGCTGATGGTGGCGTGCATTTTGTGCGACAGCGTAATCTTTCCCCTCCTGTGCATGGGGCTGAAGGTGATCAAACCGAACGAGGCGCTGGTGTTGACGTTGTTCGGCAAATATTACGGCACGTTGCGTAACGACGGGTTTTATTTTGTGAATCCCTTTTGCGTCGCGGTTCCGCCACCGTCGTCCCTGGCGGTTTCCGGCAATGTGTCCGCCGAACAAACCCGGCAAGTTTCGCCATTCATGCCGGGCATGTTCCGGCGGCGCATCTCGCTCAAGAACATGACGTTGAACAACGAACGTCAGAAAGTCAATGACAGCCTCGGCAATCCGATCATCATCGGCATCGTCGTCATCTGGCGCGTGCGCGACACCGTGAAGGCGCTTTTCAACGTGGACAACTACGTCGAGTTTCTTTCGACGCAATGCGACTCCTCGCTGCGGAACATCGTGCGCATGTATCCTTACGACGCGTCGGACGAAGAGAACGCGGGCGAAAAATCACTGCGCGGCAGCAGCCTGGAGATCGCCGAAAAACTCAAGACGGAAATCCAGCAAAAGGTTGAGGTCGCCGGCGTCGAAATCCTCGAGGCGCGCATCACGCATCTTGCCTACGCGCCGGAAATCGCCGCCGCCATGTTGCAACGCCAGCAGGCGAGCGCGATTGTCGCCGCGCGCCAGCTCATCGTCGACGGCGCCGTGGGCATGGTCGAAATGGCACTCAACAAACTGCGCGAGAACGCCATCATCGAGCTCGACGACGAGCGCAAGGCCGCGATGGTCAGCAATCTGCTGGTCGTGTTGTGCGGCAACAAGGATCCTCAGCCCGTTGTCAACAGCGGATCGTTGTACTAAAATTCCGGCGCGTCAACGCAAAGGTTTGATTTGGACAACACCCCCAAAAAACAAATTCCACTGCGCCTTTCCGCGGAGTTGTACAAGGCCCTCGCCGCCTGGGCCGACGACGAGTTTCGTTCCGTGAACGGGCAGATCGAATACCTGCTGAGCGAATGCGTGAAGCGGCGGCGCAAGGCGCCGGAAAAGCGAAAAGGGAAACCGGAATAAACGGCCGCGCATCGTCGTTGCCGTGTGCGGTGAAGTTTGGTAAAGTAAACGGCCTTTGTTTGGCAAGGAATATACTATGCATCTTTATCGCACCCACACATGTCAGGCGCTGCGTCCGGCGGACGCGGACAAGACGGTCAAGCTTTCGGGCTGGGTTTTCCGCAAGCGCGACCATGGCGGCATTTTGTTCATCGACCTGCGCGACCATTACGGGCAGACGCAAGTCGTCGTGCATCCGTCTCGGTCGTTTTTCGACCAGCTCACGCATCTGCGTCTTGAGAGCGTGATCACGATTGTCGGCAAGGTCGTGCTGCGCGAGGCGTCGACAATCAATACCGAGCTTCCGACCGGACACGTGGAGGTTGTCGCCGACGAATGCGCGGTGCAATCCGCCGCCGAACAGACGCCGCTTTACCTCGCCGACGAGTCGATTCTCGAACCCGAGGAAATGCGCCTCACTTACCGCTTCCTCGATCTGCGCCGCCACGCGCTGCACGACAACATCCTGTTGCGTTCGCGTGTCATCGCGCACCTGCGCAAGCTCATGACCGAGCAGGGCTTCAATGAATATCAAACGCCAATTCTCACCTGTTCCTCGCCCGAAGGCGCGCGCGATTACCTCGTGCCGAGCCGCGTGCATCCCGGAAAATTTTACGCGTTGCCGCAGGCGCCGCAGCTTTTCAAGCAGCTCCTCATGGTCTCCGGCTTCGACCGCTATTTTCAAATCGCGCCGTGCTTCCGCGACGAGGACGCGCGCGCCGACCGTTCGCCCGGCGAGTTTTACCAGCTCGACATGGAGATGAGTTTCGTCACGCAGGAAGACATTTTCAAGGTCGTCGAACTCGTTCTTTCCGACACCTTCAAGACGTTTGCCAAGCCCGGCGTGCAAATTTCGCCCGCGCCGTGGCCGCACATTCCGTATCGCGACGCCATGCTCAAGTACGGCTCGGACAAACCCGACCTGCGCATCCCGCTCGAGATTTGCGACGTCAGCGACATCTTCCGCGACTCCGGTTTCAACGCCTTTGCCGCCGCCGTCAAGTCCGGCGCCGTGGTTCGCGCCATGACCGTCTGCAACATCAAGGACAAACCGCGCTCCTTCTTCGACAAGCTCGTTGACTTCGCCAAGTCCATCGGCTCCAAGGGTCTTGCCTATCTCGTGTGGGACGCCGGCACGGTCAAGGGGCCGATTCAAAAATTTCTCACGCCCGACGAACTTGCCAAGCTCGCCGCCACGCAAAACGCGAACGACGGCGACGTCATGTTCTTCATCTGCGAGACCGAGGACAAAGCCGCGAAAATGGCCGGCGAAATCCGCGTCAAGCTCGCGCGCGAACTCGACCTCATCGAAAAGGACGTTTTCAAATTCTGCTGGATCGTCGACTTCCCCATGTTCGAAAAAGATCCAGAAACCGGCGACACCACGTTTTCGCACAATCCATTTTCCATGCCCCAGGGCGGCATGGACGCGCTGCTCAACAAGGCGCCGCTCGACATCCTCGCGTATCAATACGACGTGGTCTGCAACGGCATCGAGCTCTCCTCCGGCGCGATTCGCAACCACCTTCCCGAAGTCATGTACAAGGCTTTCGAAATCGCCGGTTATCCGCCTTCGGTTGTCGAGGACAAATTCGCCTGCCTGCTCAACGCCTTCAAGTATGGCGCACCTCCGCACGGCGGCATTGCGCCCGGGGTCGACCGCATGGTCATGCTGCTTGCCGGCGCTGACAACATCCGCGAAGTCATCGCCTTCCCGATGAACCAACGCGCGCAGGCTCTCATGATGGGCGCGCCCTCCGATGTCACGGAAAAGCAGCTCCGCGAGCTCCACATTCAGCCGCGCGTCAAAAAACCCGCGACCAACGCGTAACGGTGAACTGTTAAAAGCCTTTCGTGGCGGGGGCGGGGTCCGGCCACGCCCCCAAAAGTTTTTAAAACACCAGGGGAGAAAGGGGGGGGCGACCCCCG
>JAVBOU010000169.1:0-2956 GCA_031550185.1 Kiritimatiellia bacterium
ACACACACCACCCCCCCCCTACCCCAACCCACCACCCCCCAACCCCCACACCAAAAACCCCCCCGGGGGGCGCGGCCCCCCCCCCCCCCCCCCCACAACTGTGTTTCTACTCCCCGCCAACATCGAAAGTATGGAGTGCGGCGATTTATCGCCGCTTTTCACTGAGCCGAAACATTTGCCTCACTTTCATGTAGCGTGGACGGGACAACACGTTCAAACCGGCGATAAATCGCCACACTCCATAACGACCACGACCGCCATACCCCAACGGACTTAATTCCAAAAACTTTGCGTCCCTTTGCGACCTTCGCGCTTTCGCGTCGATGGGAAACGGCCGTTTCCGTTGGCACAAAGAGGGTGGTTTTTATCCACAGATGGCACAGATGACGCAGATTTTTGGGGTTGATGCAAATTGCGCAAGTCACTGAAAGCAGATTCCCCAATCTGTTTCATCTGTGCAATCTGTGGTTCAAAAATGCTTTGCGGATGTTGCTTTTATTCAAGCCGCTTTTTCTGTACACTTGTGACACATGAGTTTTACAGAACAACTGTTAATCCTTGCGGGGCGCGGCTCGTATCCTTTTGAAATGGCCCGGGGGGCGCGCCAGGCGGGGGTGAAAAAAATCGCGGTGCTGGCGTTGCGCGGCGCGGCGAGCCGCGGGTTGAAGTCGCTGGCGGACGAGTTTCAATGGCTCGGCGTGGGCGAGGTTGAGCGCGGCCTTGCGTGGGCCAAGGCGCACGCGGGCGCGGCCATGGTGATGGCCGGCGGGGTTTCGCCGCTTGCGCTTTTTCAAACGCGTTTTGATGCGCTGAGCAAACGGCTGTTGCACGAGTTGCCCGTGAAGAATGCGCATACGATTTTTGGCCGTCTCGCGGAGGTGATCGAGGAGAATGGCACGCGGGTTTTGCCTGCGTCGTCGTTCATGGAGGATGCGATTCCCGCGGCCGGCGTCCTCACGCGACGCGCGCCGGCGCCAGCGGAGGACGCCGACATTGCGCTGGGGCATCGCGTCGCGCTTGGCATGAGCAATCTCGACATCGGGCAGACGCTGGTGGTGCATGGTGGGATGGTCACGGCGGTCGAGGCTTTGGAGGGAACGAATGCCGCGATCCGGCGCGGCGGCAAACTCGCCAAGGGCGGTGTTGTGGTCAAGGTCGCGAAGGACGGTCATGACATGCGTTTCGACATTCCCGTCATCGGCCATGAAACTATTCCCGTTCTCCGCAAGGCGCGCATCTCCGCGCTTGCCATTCAGGCCGGCCGCACTCTCATTCTCGAGCGCGACAAAGTCATCACGCTCGCCAATCGCGCGAACATCGCCATTGTCGCCCTTGACACGGGTTTGCCGTCCGCCCCCACACGCCCCAACTAAGGCCTTTCATGCGCATTCTCATTTGTGCCGGCGAAGTCTCCGGCGACATGCACGCCGCGCCGCTCGTCAGGGCGTTGCGCAACACCATCCGCGGCTCCCTGGAGTTCCGTGGGTTTGGCGGCGACGGGTTGAAGGCGGAGGGCGTGGAGTTGCTGTATCACACCGACGACACCGCGGTGGTCGGCTTCATTCCCGTGTTGCTTCGCGCCCGGTTTTTCACCGGCATGCTCCGCCGTCTGAAGCGCGAAATCGACGCCTGGCGGCCCGACCTCGTCCTCACGGTGGACTACCCTGGTATGAACCTGCGTCTCGCCGAATACGCGCACGCCCGCGGCATCACGACGGTTCATTACATTTGCCCGCAGGTGTGGGCGTGGCACCAATCGCGCATTCCGAAAATCGCCCGCATTCTCGATCATCTCATCTGTCTTTTTCCGTTTGAACCCAAGTGTTTCGACGGCACTGGATTGCGTGTCACATTCGCCGGTCATCCGCTCATTGACCGCATTGCCGAGACCCGCGCGGAACCTGCGCCGGAGCTGCCGTGGCACAGGGCGAACCTCCGGATCGCATTGCTGCCGGGAAGCCGCGCGGGCGAAATCCAGCGCTGTCTCCCGCGCATGCTCGCCGCCGCCCGGCAGGTGCAGGACGAACTCCAAAGATCGGGCCGTGGCAGCGTGGCGTTTGTGACACCGGCGCCGACGCCGGCCATGTACGAACTCGCGGGAAAGATTGTCGCGCGGGTTGCGGTTCGTCCGGATCATTTCGAATTACTGCGCGTGAATGCGCGCCACGTGTTGCTTCAGGCGGACGCGGCGGCGGTCGCCTCCGGCACCGCGACGCTGGAGGCGTGCCTCGCGCGCTGCCCGACGGTGTTGGTTTATGACATTGCGCCGGTCACGGGGTGGGTGTTGCGGCATTTCATTACGATCAAGTTTGCGGGTCTTGCCAACATCGTGGCCGGGCGTGAGGTCATGCCTGAGCTCTTGCAATCCGACTTCACCGCCAGCCGTCTCGCGGAGCGGATGATTCCCTATCTCACGGATTCCGAGCTTCGCCTTCGCACGCAAGCCGACTACGACACTGTGGCCGCGCAACTCGGTTCGGGCCATGCGGCGGAGATGGCCGCCAGGCAAATTTTGGATACGCTCAAATCCAAAAATGTGGTGGCGTGATGCGAGAAGAAAGCGAGAAGGGGAGGGGAGAAGTTGAAGACCCAGCAGATGAACAAGGAAGTCCTAACACGGGAAGGAAAAGGAAAGAAGAGTTGGGGTGTTTTGCCGTGATTTTTGTTGTCGACGGGGGATCCCGCCCCGTTGGGGCTTGTGTGAGATGCGTGCCGTGGCGTGGCAGGGGGAGTGCCACGCCACGATGCGGGTTTTCTTTTTGAGTGACGGTGTGGCGGCGCACCACACCCGCGCCGCCACAACATGTGTGAAACACAGAAAAATTATCCGCCGCCGTCGGCATCGCGTACATGGAGGGCGAGCGTCCTCGCGAGCCGCACCGAGAGGGCCGGTTGATTTTGCACACGGTCGTTAAATTTGTTCTGAAACCCTACATTTTAGGGGCGGGGGGGCGGA
>JAVBOU010000010.1:0-25203 GCA_031550185.1 Kiritimatiellia bacterium
TGGGGCGCTCCCCCGCCGACCCTCGCCTCGCGCCCCGCCCTCCCGCGGCGCCGGTTTGTGGGGGGGGGGGGTGCCCGTGCGCCCCCCCCCCCACGACGGAGATTATGACTTGCAGTTGGTGCAAGGGGCGTCTTCCGTGCAGGGGGTTGGAGCCTTGACGGTTCCGCCGGCGGCTTCGATTTTGGCCTTGGCGGAGGGTGTGACGGTGAGGGCTTCGACGGTGAGCTTTTTGGCGAGCTCGCCGCGGCCGAGCACCTTGAACTTGCCCTTGGGGCGGATGAGGCCGGTCTGGACAAGGAGGCAGGTGTTGACGACGGTGCCGTCCTGGAAGATGTCGAGCTCGTCGATGTTGACGACCTGGAAGGCTTCGCGGTTGGGGTTTTTGAAGCCGCGCTTGGGCAGGCGGCGGACGAGGGGCATCTGGCCGCCTTCGAAGCCGAGCTTCTGCTTGTGGCCTTTGCGGGCGCCCTGGCCCTTGTGGCCGCGGCAGGAGGTCTTGCCGTGACCGGAGGCGTGGCCGCGGCCGACGCGTTTGCGACGCTTGCGGGCGCCGGGGGTGTTGGTGAGGGTTGTGAGATCCATTGTAAAGCTCCTGGGTTACGCGCGGGCCGCGGCGATTTCTTCGGCGGTGCGAAGCTGGTCGAGGGCGGCCATGGTGGCTTTGACGACGTTGAGACGGTTTTTGGAGCCGAGGGACTTGCCGATGACGTCGTGGATGCCGACGGCTTCAAGGACGGGGCGCATGCCGCCGCCGGCGATGATGCCGGTGCCGGCGGGCGCGGGCTTGAGCATGACGCGGGCGCCGTCGAACTCGCCGATGACTTCGTGGGGGATGGTCTTGGCGGTCATTTTGACGCGGGCCATGCGGCTGCGGGCGCCGTCGGTGGACTTGCGGATGGCGTCGGCGACTTCGTTGGCCTTGCCGAAACCGAAGCCGACGCGTCCGTCGCGGTCGCCGACGACGACAACGGCGGAGAAGCTGAAGCGGCGTCCGCCCTTGACGACTTTGGCGCAACGGTTGACGAAGACGACGTGCTCGTCGTAGTCGCTCTGGGGTTCGCGGTCGCGCTGGAATTTGTCTTCTGCCATTTATTTGTCCTCTTTGGCGGTGTTGGTGATGGAGAGGCCGGCGGCGACGGCGGCTTCGACGATTTGCTTGACGCGTCCGGTGAATTTGAATCCGCCGCGGTCGACGACGATGGAGCGGATGCCCTTGTCGGAGGCGGCTTTGGCGGCGGCCTCGCCGAGCGTCTTGGCGCCGGCGAGGGTGCAGGCGATGCCGTCGATTTTGACGGATGAGGCGGAGGCGAGGGTGTTGCCGGCGATGTCGTCGATGAACTGGACGTACATGTGCTTGTTGGAGATGAAGATGGCCATGCGCGGGCGCTCGGGGGAACCTTTGAGGGTCTGGCGGAGGCGCTTGTGGCGGAGGGCGCGTTGTTCTTTGCGTGTGGTTTGGCTCATGGGATGAAGCTCCGGTTAGGCGACGGTCTTGCCCTGCTTGCGGCGGATGACTTCGCCGACGTACTTGATGCCTTTGCCTTTGTAGGGTTCGGCGGGGTAGTAGGAACGGATGCGGGAGGCGGCGAGGCCGACGAGTTCCTTGTCGATGCCTTCAACCTTGAGGTTGACGTCGGCGGTGACGGTGACCTTGATGCCTTTGGGGATGGGGTAGGCCTTGGGTGAGGCGAAGCCGAGGGTGAGCATGAGTTTGTCGCCCTGGACGGCGGCCTTGAAGCCGGTGCCCTCGATGGAGAGTTCCTTTTTGTAACCCTTGGTGACGCCGTCGGCCATGTTGCGCACGAGGGTGCGCCAGAGGCCGTGGCAGCCCTTGAGGAAACGGGAGTCGTCCGCGCGGGTGACGACGACGTTGCCGTTGTCGAGCTTCATGGTGATGCCTTCGGGGAAGCTGCGGGTGAGCTCGCCGGAGGGGCCTTTGACGGTGATGGTCTGGCCTTCGATTTTGACGCTGGCCCCTGCGGGGAGGGGAACGGGCATTTTTCCAATTCTTGACATGATATTCTCGCTTACCAGACGGTGCAGATGACTTCGCCGCCGAGCTTGCGCTGGCGGGCCTCTTTGCCGCTCATGACGCCCTGGGAGGTGCTGAGGATGGCGGTGCCGAGGCCGTTGAGGACGCGGGGGATTTCGGCGAAGCCGCAGTAGCGGCGGAGGCCGGGCTTGGATTCGCGGCGGAGGCCGCCGATGGCGGGCTGGCCGTCGTCGTTGTATTTGAGCTCGATGCGCAGCTCGGGGTGGCCCTCGGCCTGGACGGCGAAGGCGGCAATGTAGCCTTCGGCCTTCATGACGCGGGCGATTTCGCGCTTGATGCGGCTGGCGGGCATGGCGACGTCGGGCAATCCGGCGTTTTGCGCGTTGCGGATGCGGACGATCATGTCGGCGATGGGATCGGTGTTCATGTGTCGTTCTCCTTTACCAGCTTGCCTTGGTGAGCCCGGGGATCATGCCGGAGACGGCCAGCTCGCGGAAGCAGATGCGGCAGAGCTGGAACTTGCGGATGTAACCGCGCGGACGACCGCAGCGGGAGCAGCGGGAATAGCCGCGGGACTTGAATTTCGGGGGGCGCTTGGCCTTGACCATTAAACTGAGTTTTGCCATGGTGAAATCTCCTTATTTGCGGCCGGCAAAGGGCATGCCCATTTCCTCGAGGAAGAGGCGGGCGGAGGGGTTGTCGGCGGCGGTGGTGACGAAGGTGATGTCCATGCCTTTTTCCGCCTTGATGCGGGTGGGGTCGACTTCGGGGAAGATCGTCTGTTCCTTGAGGCCGAGGGTGTAGTTGCCGCGGCCGTCGAAGCCGCGCACGGGGACGCCGCGGAAGTCGCGGATACGCGGGAGGACGTTGTTGACGAAGCGGTCAAAGAAGTCGTACATGCGACCGCCGCGGAGGGTGACCTTGGCGGCGATGACCATGCCTTCGCGGAGCTTGAAGTTCGACACGCTCTTGCGCGCCTTGACGGCGACGGGCTTCTGGCCGGCGAAGGCGGCGAACTCCTCGAGGAGGCTCTTTTGGACGTCTTTTTCAACGATGCCAAAGGCCATGTTGATGACGATCTTCTGGAGTTTGGGAACAAGCATCGGGTTTTTGAGGCCGAGCTTTTCGGTGAGCGCCGGGGTGACGACGGTCTTGTAGTGGTGTTTGATGTCTGCCATGATTCGTTCCTTTAGCCGATGGTTTTGCCGGTGGCCTTGGATTTGCGAACCAGCTTGTCGCCGTCGCGAACGCGGGACACGCGCACGCCCTTCTTGGCATCGGGGTCGTACGGCATGACCTTGGAGATGTTCATTGGCGCCTCGCGGTCCAGAAACCCGCCTTCGGGGGTGGTCTGGGAGCGGCGCACGGATTTCTTGATCATGTTCACGCCTTCGACGACGACCTTGTTTTTGGCCGTGTCGACGCGCAGGACCTTGCCGGTCTGTCCGGCGTAGTCGCCGGAGATCACGATCACCGTGTCGTTTTTCTTGATTCTTGCAACGCTCATTGGTGGTGGTTTCCTGTCCGCCGCCTGCAACCCGCAGTTCGCAAGCCCTGCCCGCTGAAGACGCCTGTCTCCGCAGGACGCACGCTTACGCTATTGCATAGTAAAGCGGCGGAGGTGTTTCGCGCTCAAACAACTTCGGGCGCGAGTGAGATGACTTTCATGTAATTCCGGTCGCGCAATTCACGCGCGACGGGACCGAAAACGCGGGAGCCGATGGGGTTCAGCTTCGCGTCGACAATGACGCAGGCATTCTGGTCAAAGCGAATGTAGGAGCCGTCAGCGCGCCGGATGGGATGGGAGGTGCGGATGATGACGGCGGTGCAGACCTGGCCTTTTTTGACGGCGCCGGTCGGCAGGGCTTCCTTGATGGCCACGCGGATGACGTCGCCGGTGTAGGCGAAGGTTTTGCGCTGGCCGAGGATGCGGAAGCACATGGCGCGCTTGGCGCCGGTGTTGTCCGCGACGACGAGTTCGGAGAGTTCCTGAATCATGCCTTCGCTCCTGGGGTCGTGATGGCGACGAGGCGCCAGCACTTCATCTTGCTCATGGGGCGGCACTCGGCGATCTCGACGATGTCGCCGATTTTCGCCTCGTTCTTTTCGTCGTGCACGTGGAATTTTTTGAATTCGCGGACGACTTTGCCGTAGATGGGGTGGATGCGGCGGCGCTCGGCGCGCACGACGATGGATTTGTCGCCGCTTTTGCTGATGACTTCGCCGTTTCGGACGCGGCGGGTGCCGCGGGGTTTGGCGGAGGGGGCCTCGGGGGTCCCGGACTGGAGTTCTTCGGACATGGGTGTTAGCTCCTGCTCGCGGCGGCGATGGTCTTCATGCGCGCCATTTCGCGGCGGAGCATGCGGATGCGCAGGGGCTTCTCGACGCCGCCGGTGGTGGACTTGTTCTTGAGGCGCAGTTCGCTGAGCTCAACCGCCATTTCGCGGATGCGCTGGGCGAGTTCGTCGGCGCCGAGTTGTTTGAGGTCGCGTGCTTTCATCGGTCTTCTCGTTTAGCGCGTGATGAGGTGGGTGCGGACGCCGAGCTTGGTGTCGGCGAGGCGGAGGCACTCGCGGGCAACGGCTTCAGGGACGCCGCCGACCTCGAAGAGCATCTTGCCGGGAACGACGACGGCGACCCAGAATTCGGGGTTGCCCTTGCCCTTTCCCATTCGGACTTCGATCGGCTTTTTGGTGACGGGTTTGTCGGGGAAGATGCGGACCCAGAGCTTGCCCTTGCGCTTCATGCAGCGGTTGATGATGACGCGGCAGGCTTCGATTTGCGTGCTGGTGATCCAGCCGCGCTCCATGGTCTTGATTCCGTATTCGCCGTAGGCGAGCTCGGTGCCGGAGGTGGCCCAACCGGAACGGTTGCCCTTGCTCTGCTTGCGGTGCTTAACGCGTTTAGGCATTAGAGGCATGGTCTCTCCTTCGCTTCTGGGCGGAGCGCGCGGGCTGGAAGTCGTCGCGCGTGCAAATCCAGACTTTGATGCCGATCTTGCCGGCGGTGGTGTTGGCTTCGGCGAAGCCGTAGTCGATGTTCGCGCGGAGGGTGTGCAGCGGCACCTTGCCCTGCATGGTCCACTCGACGCGGGAGATTTCGGCGCCGTTGATGCGGCCGGAGGCGCGGATCTTGATGCCGTCGGCGCCGATGTCCATGGCGACCTTTTCGGCGCGCTTCATGGCGCGCTTGATCATGACGCGGCGCTCGATCTGCTGGGCGATGCCCTCGGCGACGAGCTGGGCATTGACGTCGGGATCGCGGACTTCGTGGATCTCGAGGTAAATGTCCTTGCCGGTCTTTTTGGCGAGGTCCTTGCGAATCTCGTCGACGTCCTGGCCTTTGCGGCCGATGATGACGCCGGGGCGGGCGGAGAAGATGTTAATGCGCACGCGGTTCGCGTAACGCTCGATGATGATTTTGGAAATCGCGGCGGCCTCAAGGCGCTTTTTCACGAATTCGCGAATCATCATGTCCTCGGCGAGGAGCGTGCCGAATTCACGCTTGTGCGAGAACCACCGGGAACGCCATTGACGGTCAACGGCGACTCGGAAACCAATCGGATTTACTTTTTGTCCCAAAGTCGGACTCCTTCGAATCAGGGGTTGGTTGCCGGAGGCGTGACGCCGTCCGTTAGAATGACTTTCACGTGGCACAGACGCCGCGCGATGGGGCTTGCGCTGCCGCGGGCGCGGGGCCAGAAGCGGCGCATGCGGGGGCCTTCGTCGAAGACGCAGAGTTTGACCTGAAGCAGTTCGACGTCGAGGCCGGCGTTGTGCTTGGCGTTGGCCATGGCCGACTTGATGGTGCGGCTGAGAATGGCGGCGGCCTTGCGGGGGCTGAACTCGGTGACTTTCAGGGCTTCGGCAACGTTCATGCCCTGCACTTTGCGGGCCAGGGGGCGGCCCTTTTGCGCGGAGAGGCGGACGTTGCGGCTAATGGCTTGGATTTCCATCATGGTCCTCGTTATTTTGTCACCTTGTCGGTGGTGTTGCCGTGGGCTTTGAACGTGCGGGTCGGCGCGAACTCGCCCAGGCGGTGACCCACCATGTTTTCCGTGATGAAGATCGGAAGGTGCTGGCGGCCGTTGTGGATGGCGAAGGTGTGGCCGATGAAGTCGGGGATGATCATGCTGCGGCGCGACCAGGTTTTGATCGGCTGCTTCTTGCCCGCGGCGTTCATCGCCTCGACCTTCTTGAGCAGTTTGGCCTCGACGTACGGGCCTTTTTTAATTGAGCGTGCCATGGCTTACTTGCTCCTCCGCTTGACAATGAATTTGCTGGACGTCTTGCGCGGCGAACGGGTCTTGCCGCCCTTGGAGAGCTTGCCCCACGGCGAGCGCGGATGGCTGCCGCCGGAGGTGCGGCCCTCGCCGCCGCCCATGGGATGGTCGACCGGGTTCATCGCCACGCCGCGGACGGTGGGGCGGATGCCGAGCCAACGCTTGCGACCGGCCTTGCCGAGGCTCACGCCGATCCATTCGGCGTTGCCGACGTGGCCGATCGTGGCCATGCAGCGCGTGGAGATGAGGCGGACTTCGCCGGAAGGGAGGCGGAGCGTGGCCATGTCGTTCTCGCGGGCCATGAGCTGGCAGCCGTTGCCGGCGCTGCGGGCGAGCTTGGCGCCCTTGCCGGGGCTCATCTCGATGCAGTGCACGAAAAGTCCCATGGGGATTTTTTCGAGCGGGAGGGCGTTGCCGACGTTGGGCTCGGCGTCCGGGCCGGACATGACGAGCGCGCCGACGACGAGGCCTTCGGGGGCGATGATGTAACGCTTCTCGCCGTCAATGTAATTGAGGAGGGCGAGGTTGGCGCTGCGGTTCGGATCGTAGTGGATCGCGGCGACGCGGGCGGGGATGCCGATCTTGTCGCGCCGGAAGTCGACGATGCGGTAGTGGCGCTTGACGCCGCCGCCGCGGTGGCGCGTGGAGATGTGGCCCTGGTCGTCGCGGCCGTTGGTGCGCTTTTTGGCGACGGTCAGGCGCTTGCAGGGCTTGCTTTCCGTGATGTCGTCAAACGTCTGGCCGATGGTGGATCGCAGACTGGGTGTGGTGGGTTTGTAGCTTTTCAGAGCCATGATTCAGATTCCTCAGATCGCTTCGATGCGTTCGCCTTCGCGCACGGTCACGATCGCGCGCTTCCACGCGTTGCCTTGCGTGAGGTGGCGCGTGCGGGTGCGCTTGATTTTGCCGTCGTAGTTCTGCGTGCGGACCTTGAGCACGTGCACGCCGAATTGCTTTTCGACGGCGGCCTTGATCTCGATCTTGTTGGCGCCGGGCGCAACTTCCAGGAAGTACTGGTTCTTTTGCGCGGCCAGGTCGCTGCCCTTTTCGGTCACCTGGATTTTGCGGATGATGTCGGTGTTTAACATGATGCGGCCTCCCCGCACTTGCAGGATGTGTCGAGGCGCGCCTTGATGCCCTCCATCGCGGCGCGCGTCACCACGAGGGTGCGGAAGCGAAGGATGGAATATACATCAAGTCCGGCCACATGATCAACCATAACATTTGGAATGTTGCGGGCGGACATGGCGAGAAACTCCGTCATCTCGGCGTCAATCATCAACACCTTCTTGTCCGCGAGGCCGAGCTTCTTGAGCAGGTCGACGAGGGCCTTGGTCTTGATTTCCTTGAGTCCGAACTCTTCAATGACGAGGATTTCGTTGTTGGCGATCTTCTCGCTGAGCGCGCGGCGGAAGGCAAGCTGGACGACCTTGCGGTTGACCTTCTGGCCGAAGTCGCGCGGTTTGGGGCCGAAGGCCACGCCGCCGCCACGCCACACGGGGTTGCGGCGGGTGCCGACGCGGGCGCGTCCGGAGCCCTTCTGCTTCCACGGCTTTTTGCCGCTGCCCGTGACCTCGCCCTTGGAGAGCGTGGAGGCCGTGCCGGCGCGGCGCGCGTTCAACGTGGCGGTGACCACGTCCTTGACAGCCTGCGCGCCCTTGTCGAGCGTGAGAAGCCCTTCGGCAATCTCATACTCGCCCGCAGCGGCGCCCGTTGAATTGAAAACCTTTAATTTGCTCATGTCGCTCACCCTTGTGCCTTCCTGGTTTTAAGGGCCTTGCGCACGATCACGTAGGAGCCCGCGGCGCCGGGGACGGAACCCTCGACGAGCAGGAGATTCTCCTCCTTGCGGACCTGGACGACCCGCAGGTTTTTCGTGGTGCGCGTGGCGTCACCCATGTGGCCTGGCATGCGCTTGCCCTTCTCGACCCAGCCCGGCAGATTGCGCGCGCCGATCGAGCCGATGCGGCGCTTCGAGTGGCCGCCGTGGGTCATCGGGCCGCCGGCCATGCGGTAGCGGCGCACAACGCCCGCGAAGCCGCGGCCCTTTGTGTCGCCCTGCACGTCCACCAGCGTCACGCCCTCGAAATTGCCGACGTCGAGCACCTGCCCCGCCTGATGCTGTTCGCCGGCGTCCGCCTTGAACTCCATCAGTTTGCGGCACGGCGTCACGCCCGCCTTCTCATAACGCGTGCGCTGCGCCTTCGGAAGCCGTTGCGCCTTTTGCACGCCAAAGCCGAGCTGAACCGCCTCATAGCCGTCCGTCTCCGCCGTTTTCACCTGGACCACCGGACAGGGGCCCACCTCCAGCACGGTCACGGAGACGAAACGGCCTTCGCCGTCCCACACCTGTGTCATGCCGATTTTCTTTCCAATCATGCCTTCCATGGTAGTCCCCTTAGATGCGAATGGAAATGTCCACACCCGCCGGAAGGTTGAGCTTCTTCAGCTCGTCCACCGTCTTCGCCGTCGGATTCACGATGTCCAGCAGCCGTTTGTGGGTTCGCATTTCAAATTGGTCCATCGACTTCTTGTCCACATGCGGACTGCGATTCACCGTGAACCGTTCAATTCGTGTGGGCAGCGGGATTGGTCCCACCACCTGTGCACCGGAGCCCCGGGCTGTCTCAATGATGTCTGTGACAGCCTGGTCAAGCACACGATGATCGTATGCCTGCAAACGGATGCGTATGCGTTGACTTTGCATTCCACGTCACCTGTTCAGTAGTTGTTCCCTCTGCGTCCGCGGCAGCACCTCGAAGCCGTTCGGTTCCATCGTATAGCTCGCGCGGCCACGGGAAAGTGACCGGATCGCCGTCGAATAACCAAACAACTCCGCAAGCGGCACCTGCGCCCGAATGATCTGCATGTCTCCACGCAGCGTCAAATCACGCACATTGCCACGACGCGCATTTAAGTCCCCCATGACCTCGCCCACATGATCCGGCGGTGTCACAATGTCGAGGGACATGATCGGCTCCAGCAACTCGGGAGCCGCCGACTTTGCCGCGTCACGAAACGCCATCACCGAAGCCGTCCGAAACGCGACATCCGTCGCGCTCTCCGGCTCAGCGCATGAACACTCCGTCACACGGGCTGAAATATCCGTCATCGGGTAGCGCGCCAGGACACCCGTCATAATCCCGTCCGTCAGACCCTGCTCCATGCACTCCGCCAGCTTTGCATCCGGCAAATCGCGCAACGAACAGTCCACGGACACCGAGTGCCCGCTCCCGCGTGTGCGGGGCGAAACCTCAACAACTACCCGGGCGAAATGGCGCCTGCCGCCCAGGTCACGGTCGAAGAGATACTCGGCCTTCGCCGTCGACGTCACGGTCTCGTAATACGACACCATCGGCCGGCCGACATTGGCCTCCACTTTAAATTCCCTGCGGAGACGATCCACCAGAATCTCCAGATGCAACTCCCCCATCCCGCTCAAAATCGTCTGCCCCGTCTCCCCGTCCACACGCACCACGCACGTCGGATCCTCCGCCGCCAGCAGCTTCAGCGACTCCTCCAGCTTCTCCTTGTCCGCCCGCGTCTTCGGCTCGATCGCCATGAACATCACCGGCTCCGGCGCCACAATCCGCTCCAGCGCGACCGGCTGATTCTCCGCGCACAACGTGTCCCCCGTCGTCACGTCCTTCACCCCAACCAGCGCCCCAATGTCCCCCGCCCCGATCTCCTCCACCTCCGTTTGCGAATCCGCCTGCAACCGCAGCAACTTCATGACCCGCTCGCGCTTCTTCGTCCGCGGATTAAACACATTCGCGCCCTTCTTCATCCGCCCCGAATACACCCGGACAAAAAACAGGCGCCCCACATACGCGTCCGTCGCGATCTTAAAGACCAGCGCCGCCAGCGACCCGTTCGGATCCGCCTTCAACCCAACCTTGGGAGCGCCGTCCTCACGGGCCGCATCCGACTTCTTCCCGTGCGCCTTCATGTCCTCCGCGAAAATCTCCCCGCGATCCAACGGCGACGGCAAATACCACACCACCGCGTTCAGGATCGACTGCACCCCCTTGTTCTTCAGCGAACTCCCGCAGAATACCGGCACGATCTTTGATCCCACCGTCGCCCTCCGGATCGCCCCGTCCAACACCTCCAGCGTCACCTCCCCGCCCTTCAAAAACACATCCCCCAGCTCCTCGTCCACCTCCGCCACCGCCTCAATCATCGCCCCCCGCGCCAACTCCGCCTCCTCCCGCATCTCCCCCGGTATCTCCGACTCCACCACCGTCGCCCCCATGTCCTCCCCGTACGTCAGCATTCTCATCGTCCGAAGATCCACCACACCCTCAAACGTCTCCGCCGCGCCGACCGGCAGCACCATCGGCACCGCGTTCGCCCCCAGCCGGCTTCGGATCTCCCCCACCACGCGCTCAAAATCCGCGCCCATCCGGTCCATCTTGTTCACAAACGCCACGCGCGCCACACCGTAACGGTCGGCCTGCCGCCACACCGTCTCCGACTGCGGTTGCACCCCCCCGACCGCGCAAAAAACGCCCACCGCGCCGTCCAGGACGCGCAGCGAGCGTTCAACCTCAATCGTAAAATCGACATGACCCGGCGTGTCAATCACATTCACCGCATAACCCAGCCACGAGCACGTGATCGCCGCGCTCGTGATCGTGATCCCCCGCTCACGCTCCTGAATCATCCAGTCTGTCACCGTGTTTCCGTCATCCACATTCCCCACCCGGTGCGACGCCCCCGCATAAAACAAAATCCGCTCCGTCGTCGTCGTCTTCCCCGCGTCAATGTGCGCGATGATCCCGATGTTGCGAATCAACGACAACGCGCCGTCTGGGAGCGTCGGCGTCCCCGTCGGCTGCCCTTGGGCATTCACTTTGTCGTTGCTGGCCATTGCTTACGCCACCCCTCCGGCCTTCTTCAACGCCGCAATCAATTCCGGCATATCGTTTTCAATAACGTTCCAGACAATTGTAAAATCCACGTTTCCATAATCATGGACAAGCCTGTTTCGAAATCCCTTCAGCTTTTTCCACGGAACGTTCCCGTTTTCTTCCACGAACACCCCGTCAATCTTTGAAACTAATTCCCCGACTTGAAGCAGACAAAACACACACGCTTCCTTGATCGCAGGCGCCGTGACAAACTGCTGATGATCAAACCCCGCAGTGAAGGCTTGAATCTGTTGACAATGTTCCAGCATTTTCGTGATGGTGTCTTTATTCTGCATAAATCACCACCCCCGTTTCGCGGATTTCATTGTCCAGACGCGAACCCTTCTCGACATCTTTGCTCCGAAGGAGATCAATCTTCTTGTCGTTGCCCAAGGCCTCGTCAATCTCACCCACCAAACCAAAAAAGTCAAGCCCTGTCAGGTCGGTGTCCACCATCAGATCAACATCACTCGACGCCTTGGCCGCCCCCTTCGCATACGACCCAAAAAGCACCGCCTTGCGCACACCGTTTCTACGAAACACCGGTTTCAGCGCGCGTTGAATGATGGCAACCGTCAAAGGCCGCCGCATCCGCAAAAACTTGGCAAAATCCAAAACCTCCGCCACCGATTCGTCCGGCAAGGTTTCAACCTCCCGCATCAACGACAAAACGCAATCCGCGAGTGCAGGGCTCCCGCCCTGCATCACCTGCGCGTTCACTTTGTCGTTGTTGGCCATTTTTGGTTCGTGCTTCCTTCGTCGTGGCAGAGCTCTAACCCTGCCACATTCATTTCCGTCAGGCCCGGTTTTCACCGTGCCCTCATGTCGATTTTCGATTGTCAAAGATCAACAGCTTCCGGCTCCCGGACTTTTTTAGTCCTTAGCCTTCAGCCCTTAGCCCTTGCATTACCATGCATAATGCGCAAAGGCCTTGTTCGCCTGCGCCATCTTATGCGTGTCGTCCCTCTTCTTCAAAACGTTGCCCGTGTTGTTGTACGCGTCCAGCAACTCCGCCGCAACCGCCCTCGGCATGCCCATTCCGCGGCGCGCCGACGCATATTGCGACATCCACCGCAACGCCAGCGCGAGCTGACGCGACGGACGAATGTCCACCGGAACCTGATACGTCGAACCACCCACGCGGCGGCTCTTCACTTCGACTTTCGGCTTCATGTTGTTGATCGCCTGATCCAGGACCTCCAGCGCGTCCTTGCCCGTCTTCTCGCCGAGCACATCAATCGCGCCGTACACGATCTTCTCCGAAATCGTCTTCTTGCCGTTCTTCATCAGCGCGTTCACGACCCGCGCCACAAGCTCGCTGTTAAACTTCGGGTCCGCCACCAAACCCCGCTTCTCCGCTCTGCGTCTTCTTGCCATGACTTACTTCTCCGCCTTCTTCGGGCGCTTTGCGCCATACTTCGAACGGCTCCGGTTGCGATCCTTCACGCCCAGGCTGTCCAGACAGCCGCGCACAATGTGGTAACGCACGCCCGGCAAGTCCTTCACACGCCCGCCGCGCACCAGCACCACGCTGTGCTCCTGCAGGTTGTGACCCTCGCCCGGGATGTACGCCGTCACCTCATAGCCCGTGGTCAGACGCACACGCGCCACCTTCCGCAACGCCGAGTTCGGTTTCTTCGGCGTCTGCGTCTTCACGACAATGCAAACTCCCCTGCGCTGCGGACATGCCTTCAGCGCCGGCGACTTGCTCTTCTTGCGTACAGGCGTTCTGCCCTGCCGCACCAGCTGGTTGATTGTGGGCATAGAAAAAGTTCTCTTCTTTTTGGTGAAAGAGAGTGAACTATACCAAACCTCCCCCACAACATGCAAGCCCAAAAATTATTCACAAAATTTCAGTCGTAACACGAACGACACGAAGCCTTCCTGCCTGTGAAATTTCCTGATCAATGCCCTCATATGCGAACCACAGAGATGAACACAGATAGCCATGACCCCAAGACGAATCCTCACGAACCTCTCATTCACGTCCCTTCGCGCCATTCAATGACCCACAGTCTGTAACGTCCTTCTTTCCCCATCAAAAAATCTGCGTCATCTGCGGATAACACAAACGTCCCCTGCGCAATACACTGCGGCAAACTTCATCATTTGTTGTTTTTTGAGGTTTGTGCTGTGGATTTAATCAATTTTACAATTAACTCCGAAATTTGGATATCCCCAGGCGTAGGGTCGTCATTCGGTTTCGCATTTTCATTTTCGTCTTTGCCCGGGTTTGCGCTCATGCCCGTTGATTTCACCTCACCGCAAATAATGTGTTCCATGATGGCGGAAAATTCCCGTCGCAATTCATCGTATTTTTCAATTTTTGACCGATGGTTAGCTTTGGTGTGTATTTCTAAAACTGTCTTCAATTTCATCGTAGACGCCCCCGGCCACGCCATTACGGTTTCTCTTGATTTCCTATACTTTTCATTTTCAACTAATTTTGTTAGGGCATCTTTGATCTTCTTCAGACTAGTCGCATCGTTCAGTAATTGTGTATGCAAGGATGCATATGGTTCTTCGAGCTTCGCTGCGGCTGCGCCATTTCCCTCGTTTGGAAATAATTTATCGTAAAATATAGAGAAATATTTTTCTTTTTTGTCTTTACTGGAAGATTGACCATCACTCGACCAACATGGCAACCCCACCCCCTCGATAAAGCGACGGAAACCCTCTTGCGGGGCAAGTAATTTCGTTTTAATGGTTTCACCAAGGCTTTTACTCACGCTGGTATTGGGTATCTCCAAAAACCAATCACCAACAAACCCTCTTCCAGGAAGTGACCCAAGACACATCGTCGAAAGATTATTTTTAATTGCTTTTTCAATGTCACTCTCATTTTTGTCACTCTCATTTTTTTTAGATAAGCATGTTTTTTCGATGTAATTTTCATTATGATGAAGTGCATGTTCAATGAGTTCTCTGATATGAGAATACCAAGCGATAATAAAATAACGCCCACCGTTTTCTCCCTTGGCAAGTTCGTCTAAAAGATGCTTGGACAATATGGTTTTCTCTTCTTTTTCTGTAAAATCATGATCGCCATCATTTGGGAAGTCCGATTGCAAAATCGGGTTACTGTCGCAAAATATATTGCGAAGAGCTGCTATATATTTTGCTAATAATTTTTCTGGTTCTATTCCATTTATTTCATTTAGTTTTGTTCCAAGGTTTTGTTCCTTCGAAATTTGCTTTCCTTGGAATAATAATGACACCACTCCGTCCATAAGTAGGCAACTTAGCGTTTCTGGCGCCCGTGAATCGTACAAAATCGAGGTCTTATGTTGAAGTTTTTCAACTTTCTCCCAAAATTTGATCACTTCTGTAAAATTGTATTCTGTGCCACCTTTTATTTCTTTGTATGTAGTCGCGTCACACGCAAAAAGTAAAACGTTTTTATAGTATGTGTTGCTTTCGATCAATTTTCTCTTCAACACGCTTAGCTCTTCGTTCTCCAAGATTTTTTGGACATCCTCCGGAAACTCAAAGTATGACAACGGCTCCTTTCGTTTTGGCACATCGTCATTTTCTGATTCATCCCCAGTACTCCCAAATTCATCAACCGTGCGAATCACCGTATTGTGCAAGGGCGTTTTATGTAGGACATCCAGACTATCGTGAAACGAACCCGATGTAGTAGAATCAAACCCATTCAATTCGACAACAGGCTCATTTTCATCATAGGTGTCTGGATTTTTTTTGGTTCCCAAGGCAAATTCGACAAGTCGTTTAACATGATTGTTGTACTTTGCGTGCAAAAGACCTTCCTGAAACAATTGCAACATCACGCCGGGACGCCGGATTCTATCCGTTGAAAACCCGACCAAACCATTCAACATGTCGAAATCAGTCCAGAATTTCGTTCTATCCCTGCTTTGCCGCAGCACCGCCGGTGCCGCGCTTGAGGCGCCTTCCGCCTGCCACTCCTCCGTGCCGCGCCCACTGCCGCTGACAGTGATGTATCGGTCGCCGAACACATCCTGATACTTTGTTGTTATGATTCGCGTTGCGAGTGACCGCGCCTTGCTGACCATTTCCTCCGATTGCGGCACGCCGCCTGTTTGCGCGGTGATGGTGAAATACGTCCCTTTGCAGCGAAAAATATGCGCCAAGGTCGTCAGAAACAAATCGGAGGCCGTGGAACTTTTGTACAGCACGGGATAACTCACGCCGATTGCGTCGGCCTGCAACAACGCCGCCCGGCGAATGGTTTTCCCGCCGCGGTATCTTTCACCCCAAAGATAAATCATGCGGATGACCTTGACAAACATCTCGGGCAATATGGCTCCCGGCATGAATTTCAATTCAATCAAAATGGACGCAGGAGCGCTTTGGTGCGGTTCATCATCCCTGTGTATGGTTTCGGATTTGATTTCACGAAGCGTGAATGCAAATCTCATGTTTTCGGATTTTAATATTTTTTTCAATTCATTTATGCCGCTAACGTTTGACACATCATCATTGTCTGACGACTCGGTTACGAATTGTGTATTTTCGGATAACTTGCTGTCTTTATGTTTACCGTTTTCAACCATTTGCCAAGTTCTGAAATCTATTGCCGTTCTTTCATCCAAAGAGATCAGCAATGCATCCCCTTCGGCAAGCCCTTGCAAAAGAAAATTACCCGCGAGCAGACTTTTCCCTGTCGCCTCAGGCCCGATAATCGCAACGACCTCATTTTTGTTGGATAACTTTTGTCCGAGAATTTTAGTGTTAAAATCATTTACAGAACCAAACGGCGTTTCATCATTATTACTGGCATTGTTTGACGATACAAAACGATCAGACTCTCGAGCGACATAGTGCAAGGAGGGATACAACCGAATTCCCATGCCAGATTCCCGCCGCCGGTGTTGTTCAAACAATTGGTCTATCTTGGCCATTGTTTGTTTTAACAAATCCTTTTCAAAACTTGCCGACCATTCGTCAAAACTTGTCTTTAATGACTCCGGATATTTCTTTAATGTTTCTTGTGCTAGGTTTAACAAATCCTTTTCAAAAATTGCCAACCATTTGCCAAAACTTGTTTTTAATGACTCCGGATATTTCTTTAATGTTTCTTGTGCTGGGGTTAATAACTCTCTTTTAAAATTTGTCACCCCGTCTTTAAAACTGGGTTGCGTGTTTTCTGTTAATGATTTGATCGATTGCAATTGCCGGATGTCGACAATGACACGTGAAATGTCAAAATCATCGACATGTTTGTTTTCTTCAGTTTTAAAAGGATGACGCCCATACACGCTGCGTTGGTAACGCGATTTGATGACTTCAAAATGACGGACAAAATAACCATTTTCTTCACGGGTGTTGAGCTCAATCACCATGTCCGCGAGAAAATCGATGGTGTCACTGTCAATGGGGTTGTCTCCGGCAAAGGTCTTGTTTTCGTTTTCCTCAACAATAAAAACACCAATGGTTCTCCGGCGCTTAAACAAGTCAAAAAGCGCCGCCAAATGGTCGCGCGTCAATCCGGCGCTGCCCAGCACGTTGAGGCTGTCGATGCACACAATCGCCAAATCCTCTTGACTCCCGTCTTGTCCATCCTTTCCTTTGCTTGACGAAGACTTGCGCATTTCCTGGGCGGCACGCAATAAATCATCAAGCTGTTTGTATCGCTGCCAAAACAGTTCATCATTGTCGTTCTTGGCCGCGTTTGTAAAGACGCGGGGTTCCAATCGTGGGAGAATGACGCATCCCGGGCAGCCCGTGTATTCTGGCGGATCGTCTTGATGTTCTTCAAAAAATGCGCAGTACTCTTTGTACGGACAATCTGTCTGGGCGCAATCGTCACTGTTCCCGTATTTGCTTTCGTCAATGGATGAACCTGTGGCGCGGCACATCATCGGCATGCCGAGAATTTCACGCAAGTCTTTGGCCAAATCGTCATCCGATGTTTGGTATTCAGCTGGCGGCGGCGGCAGGCGGTTCAACGGCTTTATATACCGTCCCCATTTGAATTTTTTGGCTTTTTCGAAAATATGGGTGATGTTTTCCTCCAAGGAAATGTACGCCGTATGAATCCCGTCGTTGCGGCGCGCGGCTTCTACGGCGATTTGCAAGCCCAGCGTCGTTTTGCCTGTTCCGGCCTTTCCTCGTATGATGATGTTCCCCGTGCCCGCCGACGAGGCTGTCGGGCGAATAATCCCTCCGTATTGAAGAACCTCATCGTGGTCAAACAATTTGCATTCCACGTTCAAAAGTTGATCGAAATACGAGCCAAGTGTCAGGTAATGGCGCTCTGTGTTGGGTGTGTCTGGCATACAACCTCGTCAAAGTTAAAAAGTTACTCAGGTTACTTAAAGGGATTTTTGTAGTGGGGTTCGGCCAATTCGCTAATTCGTTTGTGAAGGTCTGCGAATCGATGACCAGTGTCAACTTTTCGTTCATTAAAGGTATCGCCTGCCTGCCACCACCAATGTTGTGCTGTATAATGAATGACGGGATGACTGGGGCGTTTTTCCTCATCCTGAGGTGGATGTGGATGCCGTGAAAGAATCGAAATCCGCCGGACAGCACATTTGACCCGCTCAGTGTCGTCAACCCTGAGTTTGGCCGCCAGCGTGTCGTAGCTAAACGGTGTGCGGCCAAACGTTCCCGCCGACAACCGCCACATCCGTTCGACCATTTCCAACAAAAAACTTCGATTGAGTGATGCTTCAAATGTTTCACGTCCATCCCATGTGAAGAGATGATCTTGATACTCGAGCACCCAGGCCAAAAACGGCAACCCATATTCTGACAAATTATTTTTTAAGTCCTCTAAATTACGTGAGTTGGTATGGACATCTGCGGCTATGGCAAGAAATTTGTTTAAATTAAAATCGTCATCACTTTTTCGGGTCTTCCACTGTTCACTGTCGGTATACGCCACTCCAAGCAAAATCAAATATGGCAATAAATTTTCAGAATTAACGTTTTTACGATAACACAACCAATCACACTTGATTGCACAATCTGCATCATTTGGATTAAATGAAGGGAGCAATGATTTTACACTTTCCTGTGCTTGCTCCTGCTTCAGTTCAGGAAAACTAAAAAAGCCTTTAGACTGATAATATGTGTTGTCTATTTTTGATGGGTCATCTTTTTTACGAAAAACAAATTGAACCCCTTTGCTCAAGGCCTCTCGAAATCGTTGCGGATACTTATGAATCTCATTTATAATGTTACGTGCTTGAATTTTTTCATCTTTTGCTTTGCCTGACAAAGGGTTGCATACGCAAGCATTTGCATTCCATTTAAATATTATATCTTTCCAAACAATATTGGCAAGGTTAATGGGATCCCTATCCACACATGTGACAACCGTCATGGTTGAGACATTGGCGCGGATATTTGTGGTGCTTTTCCGAAACCCTTCAATCAAGTTGGTTGGATTTTTTGAAAGATAATGTGGACGCACACGTTTATACGCACCATCAAGGTTATCACAAAACGCCAGCAACACCGCCAAATGTTCGACGCGAATGACGCCATACGGTGCGATATCGCGGTCCAGCAGAGGAACATTTTGTTTATCCTTACAGTCGTGATACTGACAAACTTTTCCAATAATATTCGACAAATGCTTATTTTCAATTCCGTAATGGGCATATTCGTTCGCCAGCATAGTCTGGGATATGTCACCATGTGTACCTCCGCCATTGTCGTTGACACGCCCCAGATCATGGAACAAAACGGCGGCGAGCAGGATGTATTTCTCGCAGGGGGTCAATTGCAGGGCGCAAAACGGGGCATGGTCGCCATCGACTTGTGCCAACAAGGCGTCCGCATATCTTTCGACATTTTCAAGATGCGGCAACGAGTTGAAAGACCCGTTTTTGCTGGGCATGGCGGGGAGCCACTCTTTTCGTGCAATTTCCCAACTCCGCATCAGGGATGCGTGCAATTCCGGCGACTCACGTTCAAGTTGCGTCCGCAGATAACCTGCATTTGCCATTTTGTAAATCCTTGTTCAAATTGGAAACAAATATAATGAAACCATTATTTAATGTCAACATTTTCTGCCAGTGAATTACAAACCAAATGAGCCAAGGATTTAGGCGGCAGCGATAAAAGCTTCATGGGCGGTTTTTCCTTGGAGGGTGTGTTGGCGGGGGATGGAGTTGATGAAGTTTTGCAGGTCGGTGATCTGGCGGGGTGAGACGCGCCAGAAGTCGGTGCCCTTGGGGTGGAAGCGGCGGATGTGACGGAGGCGTTTTCGACGGCGCCTTTTCCCAGGCGGCGTAGGCGTGGGTGTAATATAGCGATTTAGGTTGGCATTGACACATGGAGGGCGGGGGTCCGCGCGCGGCGCCACAGGAGGGTTTCAACAAGAAACATGCGGTCACCCCAAAATCAACCGGGCATCCTCGTGCGGATCGCGAGGACGCTCGCCCTCCAAGCGCTCGGATTAAAGCAATGACGAAGTGTGGACATGTGTGCCCATGTCTCATAAAATTACTATAGAGTTTGCGGTCGGCGTTGATGACTTTGAAGAGTGCGGCGAGCTCGGTGGAGTCGAGGAATTCACAGCCGGTGTTGGAGCACGGCTTCGCGTGGCAGAACCTGAGCGTGGCCACGTCCTGTGTTACCGGTGGGACAACGCGTCACGATGGCCCATGGTCTCAAGGTGCTCCCGCAACGGTTTTTTTGTCGATGGTCATGCCTTCGAGCACCAGCACCGTTTCCCGCAGGGTCAGCGTGCTGCCTTCAAGGGCGTTCAAGGAATAGGTGTAGTCACGAGAAACGCATCGCGGAGCCGTTCGAGTTCGCCCGCAGTGAAGTGAACGGCCGGCGGCGGGCGAGTTCCGCCCTCAACGCGTCAACCGCGTCGAACGCCTCGGCAAGGCCGGGCGGAATGTCCATGCCGCGACGCGTTCTGGCGTCCACCGGTTTGATCGCATCGGAAGGAATCACCCACCACGCCCCCTTGCGTTTCGCGCCTTCAATCCGGCTCGCATCGCATAAAGCACGCGTACGCACCGGATGAAAATCCCCCAGATTTGCGCGTTGAGGTTTTCAAACCCTTTGCGGCTTCTGCGGGCGTTGTGCAAAAAGTCCCGGGCTTCATTTACGTTGCCAGCTTGCGCGCTTTATTTTTTCCGGTCAATCGCGTATCCTGTGGGTTGTGTTTTTCAAGAAGCTTGTTTCCTTTGCATGCCGCATTTTGACGCGGCTGATCCTGCTTGGCGTGTTCCTGCTGCTGGCCGGGGTGCTGTACATTTCCGTCTTCCAGGCGCCGGTGCCGGAACGTGTCTTGCGCGATCTGCTGGAGCGCGCCGACGCGCCGGAGATTCCGTTTTTGCTGGATGTGAAACGCGCGGATTTCTCGCTCCTGCGCCTCAACCTCCACGATGTGAGGGTCATTGAAAAGGGCTCGCTGAACGCCGCGTGCCTGACCGCGGGCCGCGCGACGTGCCACCTGACGCCCGCGTTGTCGCGCGATCTCCGCGAGTGGGTTTCGCGCGTGTCGATCGACCGCCTTTCATTGCCCGGGATCCCGGAGCGCCTGGTGACGGACACGGCGGCGACGCTGCCGCCGGCCGCGCTGCCGGAGACGTTGCGGCCGCTGGAGCTGGAGTTCACGAACGCGAATGTCTTTGGCATTCCCTTCAGCGAGATTTCCGCGCGGCTGACGACCACGGCAAAGCGGGCCGAGCTGGCCAGGCTGTCGTTCAAGGTCGACAACTTCGGACAGCCGGACGCCGAGCATGGCGATGGCCTGCTGCGCGTCGACCTCGGCAGGCGGACCATTGTCTTCTCCGCCGAGGGCCGCGTCTCCACGGCGCATGTCGACGCCTTCCTCGGTCCGCTGAACGTGCCGCAGGCGCAAGACGTCATCCGCCGCATCACCCTGCCCCCGCCCTACCCGAACGTGCGCTTTTTCATCGACGCCTCCTACGAAAAAAACGAGATGGCGCTTTCGCTCGACCTCGACAACGCCGACGGCGCGTACCTTGGCGTTCCGGCCTCGCGCGTCAGCGGACGGCTTGCGTATGTGGAGACCAACGATTTTTACAAGGCCGAGCTCAGGGACTTTTCGGGCTTCACGGATTTCGCCCCCGCGCGCCTGGAGCTCACGGTGCTGCCGGAAACCATCGACATCGAGGCCTCTGGCACGCTGCCGCTGGCCGACATCAACACCCTCGCCGAAAGCATCTTCACACCCGGGCAGCTCGCGCCGTTTCTCCCAATCGGGCCGGTCTCCGCGACGGCCAACGGGCGCATCGACATCAACACCAACAACGCCTTCCGCGCGATGAATCTCCGCGGCGCCTTTTCCGCCGAATCCGCCAGCCTCGGCAACCTGCCCTTTGCCATGCTCTCCGGCCGCTACACCTTCACCGGCCCGCAAATCCGTTTCGACCCCGTCACCCTCGTCACCCCCGGCTCCGGCAAGCTTGCCGGCGACGCGCGCGTCGACCTCCTCCCCGGGCCCGGCCGCGTCTCCGCGACGCTCCACGCCTCCAACCTCCTCCTCGCCGAGCTCATGCCCGTCTTCGCCGCGACCAACACCCCTCCGCCCACCGGCCTCCTCCAAGGCACCCTCGCCTTTTCCAGCGCCCTCGACCAGCCCGGCGGCATCCACCACGCCATCGGCGGCTTCTCCATCGCCAACGCCCGCCTCGCGCGCTATCCGCTCTTCGCCGGCTTCACCGAGTTCATGGCCAAAAACATCCCCGGCGTCAACTGGCTCACCCAGCAGACCTCCTCCGAAGGCGCCTTCACCATCACCGGCAACCGGCTCCACGTCACCAGGCTCACCGTCACCGGCGAGGCCTTCACCATCCTCGGCAAAGGCGACTACGACATCGGCCGCGACGCGCTTGACCTCACCTTCCAATCCCACATGTTCGCCGACCGCACGCTCCTCGGCTCCTTCGCCAAGCTCATCGCCTCGCCCTTCAACTACCTGCTGCTCACCTTCCACGTCACCGGCCCGCGCGAGGATCCGCAATGGAAAAACATCGGCGCCGTCAGCCGCGCCGGCCGCGCCATTTCCTCCCTCTTCTTCGACGACGAGCCCAAGCCCGACCCCAGGAAAAAATGACCTACCTGCTCCACACCTACGGCTGCCAGATGAACGTCCGCGACTCCGAGATGCTCGCGGCCCTCTTCGAATCCTGCGGCCTCCTTCCCGCGCGCGACGAGGCCGACGCCGACCTCATCCTCATCAACACCTGCGCCGTCCGCGAGAAGGCCGAGGACAAGGCCATCGGCAAGACCCGCCTCCTGTGCTCCAAAAAGAAGACCCGCCCGCTCCTCGTTGGCTTCACCGGATTTGAACGTTTGGGCGTGGCAGAAGAACAAGCTCAAAGACATTTTGCCAAAATCAGATTCATTGGACAACGCGATTCAAGACTGTTTTAAAGCGTATTGATTATAAAAGTCTCTCCAACGCCTGGCGCGCCCCACCTCGACGTCATTTTTTTATCCTACGGTGCGTCGTTGATACGTGCGCGTTCAACTTCATTCGACGTGTTCAGTCTTTGTTGTTCAACAATTTGCCGAGCACGTTTTTGCGACAAATGGTTTAGCCTGAATTGCCACACAAGCCCGATAACTTGCATGACAACAAACCATGCGGTCAGCACCAGCAATGCCAAAAGAAAATACTTTGCCTTTGACGAAATGCGCATTTTTCCGTCTCAGAAAAATAGCATCGGCAGATATTCCGGCGGTGTGGCAAAGGGTGGGGTTGTGCCACGCGCGACATCATACACGCGCACAAAACTGGCGGCGGCGGCTTCGCAAAGCGGCGCGTAAGGACGGTTGCAGACGTCGAGAAAACCAATATTGTATGCCTCGCCGTCGAAACGGCCCATGGCGGATTGATCGTACAGCGTGAACCAATGCACACCGACACACCACGGCGCGGCGGCGCTTTGCTCGAGGTAATAGCGGTACGCCGCGCCGCGCGCCGCCTGGTCGCGGACATGGCCGATGCCGCTCGCGGGGAGGCCGGTGTCCAGCGCGCCGAAGTGCCACTCGCCGACCAGCACGGGCTTGTTCGCCACGCGCGAAATCTCCTCGCCGCCGTCGGGCGCCTTCTTTGAATAACCGTTGATGCTGAAAACGTCGAAGGCGTTCGCCATGCCGAGCAACGCCCAGCGCGGCGGCACGGTGTAGTAGCGCGCGCCGAGGTTGAGGTGGTGTGGGGCAACGGCCTTGCACGCGGCGGAGAGCATGTCGAAAAGTTTCGCGCACAGCACGGTGCTGAACGCCTCGAAGTCCGCCCGCGCCTCCGCGGTGAACGCGGCGCCGGCCCAGCTTCCGTTGCGGATTTTTGCCAGCGACGCGCCGGACATGTTCCACGTGGCGGCGAGATTGTCGCCGTGTTTTTCCGCGAGCCACTTGGCAAACGCGTCGCGCGAGTGCGCGGATTCGGTAAGCGTCAGCATCGCTTCTGCCGGCGTCTGCGCGGAAAAACCCCACGTGGGTTCGTTCATCAAAAAGTAACCGATGAGCGCGCGGTCATCGCGAACCGCTTCGAGCGACTTTGAAAATTCTTTTGCGTCGGCCTCAAACTCCGGATGGAAAACATCTGGAAATTCACGGAAGATCGTGCCGCTTTGTTTGGGATGAAATCCCGGCAGCGGCATGACGTAGGGAAACTTCGCCGCGCGCGCCGTGTCTTCGTCCGACCAGTTGCCGATGGTGTTGATGCCAAACTCGCGCAGGAGATTCGGCACCATGGCGTCCCACGTGGTTTTCCACGCCTTGCCAAAGACGCGCTCGAGGTTGTGGCCGAGAAAATTCACGTCCGGTTTTTCGCCAAACGTTTTCGGCACGCCCGCCTCGAGATTCGTCGTGATGCCGGAGATGTTCGCGCGCACGCAATCCATGCCCGCGGACCAAAAGGGGTGGCCGTCCGGGTCGACAAACCACCAGCGGTTGTCGCGAAATTCCGTGCGGAAAAATCCCGTCGCCGTCCAGGTGCGCGTCGCGTCGCCGCCCCACTTTGAAAATTTGTCAGGCCACGCGAACGCGCCCGCGCGCTGCTTCTCAAGGCGCTGTTTCATCGCGTCGAACGACGGCGTTTTGGTCGCCCATTCGCGCGTCGTCGACTGGCCGAGCTCGTCGATCAACGCGCCCTTCGGCAACAGCGGATGGGTGAGCAACTCCGGCTCGCGTTTCGTGTAACGCGCGAGGCCTTGCCACCAGCGAATCACGCCCGGTGCCTTGCGCGCCGCCACGAGCGAAAATTTTGTGATCTGCGCCGGCTTCAACGCGCGGCCAAACCAAATGCGCTTGAGGCACGCGCCCTCGCGGCCGAGTCCCCATTCGCGCTGGTCGGTGTAACACATCGGGACGCGCAAACGCGCCTGCGCATACGGCAGTCCCGCGAAGAGCAGTGTACACGGCTCCTCGTTGTCGTCCGCGTAAAATTTCAGCTCAAACACCACCGCGTCCGGCCCGTCCACCATGAAGTTAAACGTCAGCCAGCCGTCGTCCGCAAACGTCCCTGGCGCGACCTTCCACGTGAAGCCCGCGGGCGTCTCTTCCGCTGAAAAATATTTGGCGTTGTGCCACGGCGGCACGGCCATCGGGTCGGCGTACTTCACGCCGTGCGGCACGGGCGGAACAAGTGGAAATGTGATCATGACGGCTCTCCTTTGAATGAGTCAAAATTTTAGAAAAAAACAACAGGAAAGGAAAGGCAATTCATGCCGAACTGGTACGCTGCAAGGGGGCTTATTCAACCATAAAACACTTGCGTTTTTTCGCGCCTTTGCGTTGAGTCAAGCGACGATAAAGGCTTGTCTATGCCATGTCAATCGCCAGTTGAAATCACACTGCGGGATTAAACCTTAAAAAATTTAAGTTGTCAGCATCAAAGATATTTTGATATAAGTCTTGTTTGAGAGTGTTGACATATAGATATAAATATGTTAAAATATGCCTCTTACACGAACACCACAGAGGTTTAGCAATGCCCAGTTGCAAAAATTGTGAATCTACGAACTGCGTCAAAAGCGGCAAAGTCCGCGGGAAACAACGCTACATGTGCAAAGAATGTCGATACAACT
>JAVBOU010000054.1:0-3843 GCA_031550185.1 Kiritimatiellia bacterium
CCAACACTCAATACCTTGTCGCACCCCCCCCCGGCCTGCCCGTCCCCCACCCCCCCCCCCCCCACGACGGGTATTATGTGATTGGACTCAATCCGGCATCTTGATTTTGTCGATGCCTTCTTCGGCCTTCGGAAACTTGCAATCCATGTTGTGCATGGTCAATCCCGTGATCGTCGCGACGAGCCATGAGCGATACCATTTGTGATCCGACGGAATCACATACCACGGCGCCTCCTTGGTCGAGCAACGCGAAAGCAACTTCTCAAACGCCTCCTGGTAATCCGGCCACAGCTTGCGTTCCGCGATGTCCGCCGCGCTGAATTTCCAGTTCTTGTCCGGATCCTTCAGCCGCTCCTCCAAACGTTTCTTCTGTTCTTCCTTGCTGATGTGCAGGTAGAATTTCAGTATCTTCACGTTGCTTGCCGTGAGGTAGCGTTCGAAGGCGTTGATTTCGTCGTAGCGGCGCTTCAACGCCTCCTTTGGCGCCAGTTTGTGCACGCGTTCCACGAGCAGGCTTTCGTAATGCGAGCGGTTGAAAATCCCGATCATCCCGAACGGAGGAACCTCCTTGTGGTAGCGCCACAAATAGTCATGCGAGAGCTCCTCCTTGCTCGGCACCTTGAAGCTCGTCACCCGCACGCCCTGCACGTTGAGCGGCCCGAAGACATGGCGGATCAAGCCGTCTTTCCCTCCGGTGTCCATGGCTTGGATCACAACCAGTAGCGACTGCTTGCTCTCCGCATAAAGGCGTTGCTGGAGCTTGTCAAGCTTTTCGATCAGAACCGGCATTTCCAGCTCCGCCTCCGCCTGGGCGATTCCCGGTGTGACATGCGGCTTAAACTTTTTCAAATCCACGTCCTTCCCGGGCGCGATCTGAAACTTTTCGATGATCGTTTTGATTTTGTCCATGGCCCAATTTCCTTTGCCCAATGAGGATACCTGTTCCGCTTCTTTTTTGCAACCGGCGGCGGGATTTGACGTGCGGCTTTCGCTCCCCTTTTGTCCGGCGTTGTGCTACACTTTTTCAGCAGGAGAAATAGCGATATGAATGAACCCCGCGATCCCGATCTTCACGGCGTCTTGTGTGACATGGACGGCGTGATTTATCACGGCAGCCGCCTGCTTCCCGGCGCGCAGGAATTCATCCAGTGGCTCGAAAAAAGCGGTCGGGAATACCTCTTCATCACAAACAGCAGCGAGCGTTCGCCGCGCGAGTTGCGCGAGAAGCTCATCCGCATGGGGATCGACGTCGACGAAAAGCATTTTTACACGAGCGCGATGGCGACCGCCGCGTTTCTCTCTTCGCAGACGCCGCGCGGCAGCGCCTATGTCATCGGCCAGCCCGCGCTCATCAACGCGCTTTACGAGGCCGGGTTTTCGATGAACGACGTCAACCCCGATTATGTCGTGGTCGGCGAGACGCCGATGTACACCTACGAGACGGTGAAGCGCGCGGTGGCGCTCGTCTCCAAAGGCGCGAAGCTCATCGGCACCAATCCCGACCTCACCGGTCCGTCCGAGGACGGCGTCTATCCCGCGTGCGGCGCGCTCGTTGCGCCCATCGAACTCACGACCGGGATGCGCGCCTATTTCGTCGGCAAGCCCAACCCCATCATGATGCGCACCGGACTGAAACTCCTCGGATGCGCCCGTGAGAAAACCGTCATCATCGGTGACCGGATGGACACGGATATTATTTCCGGCATTGAGTCCGGCATCGACACGCTTCTTGTTTTGTCCGGCGTCACCACCCGCGACAACCTCGTCCGCTTTGGGTATCGTCCCAAGGCCATCCTCGAGACGGTCGGCCACGCGCCCGCGTACCTCGACCGGCTCGCCAGCACATAAACCCGCATCAGGGAGACCCTCATGAACCTTCGGATCCAATCCATCGCCGCCCGCGAAATCCTCGATTCCCGCGGCTATCCCACTGTCGAGGCCGATGTCCTTCTCTCCGACGGCGCCTTTGGCCGCGCCGCCGTTCCCTCGGGCGCCTCCACCGGCGAACGCGAGGCGCTTGAACTGCGCGACGGCGACAAATCGCGTTTCGAAGGCAAGGGCGTCCTCAAGGCGGTCAACAACATCCGCAACGACATCGCGCCCGCCGCCATTGGTCTCGACGCCAACGACCAGGCGGGCCTCGACGCGAAGCTCATCGCGCTGGACGGCACGCCGACGAAATCACGCCTCGGCGCGAACGCCCTTCTCGCGGTGTCGCTCGCCAACGCCGCCGCGGTCGCCAACTCCCGGAAGCTCCCGCTTTTTCAGTCGATCCTTCCCGGCGGCAATGCCGTTCGCCTTCCCGTGCCCATGATGAACGTGATCAACGGCGGCGCGCATTCCGACGCGCCGATTGCCTTTCAGGAGTTCATGATCCGTCCGGTCGGCCTGCCCACTTTCCGCGAAGCGCTCCGCTGCGGCGCCGAAGTGTTCCACGCGCTCAAGGCGCTTCTCAAAGAGCGGAAGCTCACGACCTCGGTCGGCGACGAAGGCGGATTCGCCCCGCGTTTTGATTCCATCGAGGACGCCCTCGCGACGCTGGTTGCGGCCATCGACAAAGCCGGTTACAAACCCGGCCGCAAAACCGACGGCGGCCACGTCGCCCTTGCGCTCGACTGCGCCGCGAGTGAGTTCGCCACGGAACGCGGTTACGATTATGGCAAATTCGCCCGCGGCCTTGGCGACACCACGCTCCGCACGCCGGCCGCGCAAGTGTCGTATCTGCAAAAACTCATGAGCCAATTTCCCATCGACTCCATTGAGGACGGCATGGGCGAAAACGACTGGCCCGGCTGGCGCACGCTCACCGACACGCTTGGCGAAAAATGCCAGCTCGTTGGCGACGACGTGTTTGTCACCAATCCCGCTATCCTCCAAAAGGGCATCAACGAATCGATCGCCAATTCGATTCTCATCAAGGTCAACCAAATCGGCACCCTCACGGAAACCATTCAAGCCGCCACGCTCGCGCACGACAACGGCTACACCTCGGTCGTCAGCCATCGCTCCGGCGAAACCGAGGATACGTTTATTGCCGACCTTGCGGTTGCTTTGAGTTGTGGCCAAATCAAGACCGGTTCCCTGTCGCGTTCCGAGCGTGTCGCCAAATATAACCGCCTCCTCCGCATCGAGGAAATCCTTGGCAAGAATGCGGTTTACGGATGAGGGTGATTGCGTGTCGTGGCAGAGCATGACCTCTGCCACGACGCGATGCGCAGCACAGCAACGCCACTACAACTTGTGTTTCAATGGGGGGTATGAAACACAGGAAAAATTTACTTACCGTCAACATCGCAAGTGCGGCGATTCATCATCGCTTTTCGCTGAGCCGAAGCTCCTGCTTGCGCGTTCATGTCGCGTGGGGAAGACAACACGCTACACAATCGGTGTCATCGATATGTTGACCGGAAATAAAGAGCGAACGGAAAAGCGGCGATGAATCGCCGAATTGACGCCAGAGGGTGAAGGTGCGTTTGGCGGTGTCGCATTGGAGGCCGCGGGAACGCGCGAAGTGGCTGAGCAATTGGGCGAGGAGGGAGAGGAGGGCAAAGGTGATGAAGCACAGAGAAGCCAGCCGTGCGCCGAGATAGATGGCAAGCAACGCCGAGGCGATGAATCCGACCACCGCGATGGTGATGAGGATTTTGACGGGCGTTTTGGAGGGCGTGAAGGTCAATTCGAAGTCGTGCGGGTTGCGGACGGTCAGGATACGGTTGATGGCCGAACGCGAATCGCCCTTCTCCACGGGTGAGGTGGAAGTGGACGAATCCTATTTCGGGCCGCGCCGCGTGAAGGGAAAGCGGGGGCGCGGGGCAACCGGCAAAACGATTGTCTTCGGCATGA
>JAVBOU010000117.1:0-7850 GCA_031550185.1 Kiritimatiellia bacterium
TTCTCTGTGTGCTTTCTTTCCTCTATGCCCTCTTTTTTTTCCCTCCCCCCCCCCGGTCCCCCCCCGAGCCCCCGCTCGCCCTCCAATTCGAAATCTGGTTTTGGAACAAGTCTAATGTTTTCACAATAATTCAAATCAACCACGCCAAGGTTTTAGACAGTAAAGATACACACTTCACATGCGGTATTTCTTGAAGTTTGATTTTACGGAAATGGCATACCTTTTTTCCCTCGGTTGACATCGTCCGCTTTAAAATCGTAGAATAACAAGTGGTGTAACATGTCTTGTGCTCACCACGAAAACAATATCTGAAAGGAGTGCGTCATGAACAACCGAAACGATCTCGAGCATGCGCTTGATCATATCGAAAAGCAGTTTCATCAGGCCACGCTGAAAGAGCGCCTCAAACTCCTTTTCGCCGGACTCCGCGCACCCCGCGGCAGTCGCGAGTATAAACTCGCCCGCATCGAATCGCAGCGTCTTGCCGCCCCCGCGCTCGCCGTGCTTTTGCCGCTTTTTATTGTCGCCCTGATTGCCTTCATTGCGGTCAAGCCCAAAGCGCCGCAGGATGAATTTCCCACGGTGAAGTTCAACCCGCAGCAGCCAGAAGAACAAAAAATCCTCCAAACTACGGATCCGATCAAAACCGACCCGGTCGAGCCGGACAACACGTTGCCCAATATCACTTCGATCAACGTGGACGTGCCGACGCCACCTGACACGGACACCTATGATCCCCCCCCCGCCGTCACGCCCATTCCAATCCCGCTTTACAAGCCCCTGCCCCTAATTACCGGAGATCCTCTCCCGCCTAATAATGACACCCCAAAAGAGCCTCCCCCGGTGATCGCTGAAGACGCCGTGCTCCGCGGTTTGCGCTGGCTCAAGCAAAATCAAAACGCCGACGGTTCCTGGAGCGCCAACAAGCCCGCCATGACGGGGCTCGCGCTTCTCTGTTTCCTCGCCCACGACGAAACCCCGGCGGAGAGCGTCGAATTCGGCGACACCGTCCGTCGCGGCCTCGAGTTTCTCGTCACCGCTTATGACGGCAACACGTTCCGCGGCACCGACGGCAACGAATACGCCTATCTCATCGCCTCCTACGCCCTTTGCGAAGCTTACGGCATGACGCAAAATCCCAACATCCGCGCGGTCGTTGAACCCGCCTTCAAACGCATCATCGAGAGCCAGCATCCGTCTGGCGGCTGGGATTACAAACTCGCCCGCACCGACCGCGACGACACCTCTTACATGGGTTGGGCCGCCCAGGCGCTCAAAGTGGCCCAGCTCGCCAACCTCTTCGCGGGCGACCCGGAATGGCGCGCCAAACTCGACAAAGCCTGCAAGCTCTCCAACAACGGATTCCTGAAAAATGGCGCTTCCGGCGGCGGCTTCGGTTACACCAGCCCCGGACGCGGCGGCCTCACCGCGGTCGGCGTCCTGTGCATGCAATTCCACGGCGGCGCCAAACACAAGCAAGTCACCGACTCGCTCAAGCTCATGGACGCCTGGAAGCCCGGCTGGCTCGCCAACATTGAGGACGTGAAAAAACTCGGCCTCGGCGAATCGCTCCAATACTATTATTATTACGCCACCCAGGCCAAATTCCTCGTCGGCGGAAAATCCTGGAACACGTGGAACGACGTCATGGTCAGCACCTACGAGTCTGCCCAGAAGATCAAGAAAAACGCCATCGCCGACCCGAAAGGTGACCTCGTTGACATTGGCTGGTGGGAAAACGTCGACAACCATTCCGACCGTCCTGTCATGGACACCTGCCTCGCTGTCCTCCAGTTGGAAGTCTACTACCGCGGCAACTGGACCAAACGTCTGGCGGTCGCCACCTCTCCCGAACTCCCTGTTGATTATGTCGTCGCCGAAACCACCGACCTCGCCATCGACACCAAGGGTCTTTAAGACGTTGCGCCTGGGTATTGGATTTTGACGCAAAGAAAATAAAAAGTTGCGCGTGGCAGAGGGTAGGCTCTGCCACGCGCAACTTTTTGTTTTGCATCGCCTCAACGGCTCCATGTCAATAGACAAGTTGAGATATAGCATTTTCACACCACATTGCGACATTCGTCTTCAACCTGGGGTTAAAGGCACGTACGCCAATGTTGAACGAAAGCGTCCAAACATGCTAATATTTTTTGCTTCACCCTTGACCCGCTTTTGTGTGGCAATGCCCGCGCCTTGCCACCGCCACGGCGCCGTCCATCTCAAAGGGAAAGTCATGGCGGAGCGTTTGAAACTCGTCGATCGCGCGGCGCGTGGTCTCGATGTCCGGGCAGAGCCGGCGCCACGAAAACGTCTTCAACCCAAGATCCGTGAGCGCGGCATGAAGACCTCGCCGCGCAACTCGAGCAACGGCGCGTCGCACGGGATGCGCAGGGGGATCGAGCGCAACGTGCGGATGTTCTGCGTGATGTCGTCGCCGATCTCGCCGTTGCCGCGCGTGGCGGCGCGCTCGAGCGTGCCACGCCGGTAGGTCACGGAGAACGCGACGCCGTCGCACTTCGGCTCGATCATGTAATCCCAACGCACGTCGACGTAGTAGAGCCGGTCGTGGCGCTCGATTTCGGCGCGGAGAAAGTTGGCGCGTGTTTGTTGTTCGGAAAGCGTGGGCATGTCTGTCCGGCATCTTAACACCGACGCCGCGGTTCATGCCACAACTACGACGGAAGCACGTGTTTCAGAGACCGGAGATTTTTGGCGCAAAGACGCAAAGGATTTGAAACCAAAAACGCGCTCGCGGCGTGGCAGAGGCTGTGCCACGCCACGAGCGGTTTTCCGGATTTCAATCCAATCGCAAAAATCTTTGCGCTCCTTTGCGTCGAATCACCGCGCGCAGGCGATGCCGTAAAAGATGTCGGGAAGCAGGCGCGCGGAGACGTCGGCGAAGCCGGCCTGGCGGAAGAGGGTTTCGATGTCGTCGAGGGTGAAGACGCGGCCGTCGATGTTGGTGAGCATCATGTTGATGGAGAAAAGCCGCGCGAAGACGGGATGCATGGCGGAGGGATCGGTCATCAGGTCGACGATGAGGACGCGGCCGCCGGGACGCATCGCGGCGCGAAGTTGACGGAAAAGGGCGGCCGCGGATTCGGGCGTCTCCTGGTGCAGCGCGCCGCAATACAGGACGGTGTCAAAGCCCGCGTGCAGCGCGTCGTTGCGGTAGTCGCCGGGGACAAAGGCGATGCGCGGGTTGTCCCGCGCGAGCTCGCGCGCAATGGCAAGGACCGGTAGCAGGTCGAACTGCGTGACACGCAACGCGGGAAGTTTTTCCGCAAGCAGGCGGCTGAACGTGCCGGCGCCGCAGGCGACATCGAGCAACGTCGTGTTGTCGGCGATGTCGAGCGCGGGCAAAAGCGACGGCGCGAGGCCGAGCGCGCGGGAGTTCATGCCCATGACGAAGCGACGCGTGCGTTGCGGGTCGTTGCCGAGGTACGCGTGAGGCGGGACGGCGGGCGCGCCACTGCGGACGGTTTCGGCGAGGCGGCCCCAGATCGGGTAGAGGTCGATGTTGTAACGCAGCGCGCCGAGCATGCAGGCGTCGCCGCGCGGGGAGAGGAATTGCCGCGCGGCCGGGGCGATGGCATAGGTGTCGCCACGCTTCTCGAGGCAGTCGAGCCCGGCGAGCGCGTCGAGGAGCTCGCACGCGCGATGCGGCGAGGTGTCGAGGCGTTGGGCGGCGGTCTCGGCGGGGAGCGGGCCGTCGTCGAGGGCTTCGAAAACGCCGAGGGTGACGGCGGCGTTGAGCGCGGCGTTTGCCAAGGCTCATCCGCGCCGCGACGCACCCTGCGCATGATGGCCTTGGCTTGGATCTTGCCTTGCGCCGTGTTTTGTGTTAAAATATAAACTTATCAAATGACACTCGTGTTTTCGTCTTGCACGAAGGCGGAGGCGGGAGGGTCATAAGGACACGCAATTATGAAAAGTCGAAATGTTTGGACGCGCCTTCAATGCGCGGTGCTGGCGGCTGGGGTGTTGGGTGCGTCGGGCACTCATGCGGCGCCTCAGCTTTTTGTTGATGCGGCGAATGGCGACGACGCCGGCGACGGCCTCACCTGGGCCACCGCCAAGCAGAGCATCCAGGCGGCCATCGACATTGCCGAGCTTGGCGCCGCAATCACCGTCACGAACGGCACCTATGCGGCCATCACCGCGACGAATTGCTTCCTCACCATCCAAAGCGTCAATGGTCCCGAAGCCACCACCATTCAAGGCGGCCTGGGCACCCGTTGCGCCACGTTGATGACGTGGGATCAATTTGAGGCCTTTGACTTGGACGACCCGTCCACCTGGGCAGACAGCGTGACGCTCAACGGGTTTACCCTGCGCGGCGGCCAACCGCGCGGGGCGAACTTCTTCTTGATGAATGGTGGCGGCGCCCTTGGCGGCGCTCTGAGCAACTGCGTCCTCACGGCAAATAATCCCGAGCGCAGCGGCGGCGGCGCGGCCCGTTCAATCCTGACGGGTTGCCGCATAATCGGCAACGACGCTCCCGCCAACGGCGGTGGCGCGGTTCACTCTCTTCTGCGCAATTGCCTCATCACCGGCAACACAGCCTTCGCCGGCGGCGGCGCGCAAGGCTCCATGCTGGAAAACTGCACCATCTATGGCAACGAAGCCTCCTCTGGCGCCGGTGGTGGCGGTGTCGCCTACTGCAATCTGCGCAACAGCATCGTCTGGGACAACACGCCTGACAACCATGCCGACCTCTTCAGCAACATGATCTTGGAGTACACTTGCATCACGCCGCTACCCGATTGGGCAATCGGTTGCACCGCTGACGCCCCCTTGTTCGCGAACGCCGCGGGCGGCATCTTCCGCCTCCTGCCCGGCTCCCCCTGCGCAGGCACGGGCGCCCCGGCTTTTCGCGAAGACGACCAGCCGATGGCCGATGGCTACGGCAAATCCATTTACACCGGTGGGCGTGCCAACATGGGAGCTTTCAGTACCGCGCAGGCGTTCCACGTCGATGCCGCGCGAGACGATGACTCCGGCGACGGCCTCACTTGGGCGACGGCCAAGCAGACCGTTCAGGCCGCCATCGACTTGAGCATCGATGGCGACATCATCACCGTGGCCGACGGCACCTACGCCCCCATCGCCACCGCTGATAAGGCAATCACCATTCAAAGTGCCAACGGGCCTCTCACGACCTTCATCAACGGCGGCGGCACTGATCGTTGCGCCACGCTCGCCGAGGGTTCCGATGCACGCGACACCATCCTGCACGGCTTCACCCTGACCAATGGTTTCACAACCGCCAGCGGCGGCGGAGCCTATGGCGGCACATTGAAAGGGTGCATTCTCTCCGGCAACGCGGCTGATGAACGCGGCGGCGGAGCGGCCAGCTCGACGCTGGAAAACTGCCTCCTCGCCGGCAACTCGGCAAACATGGGCGGCGGAGCCGAGGAGTGCCTGCTGAATAATTGCACCGTCAGTGGAAACAATGCGGCCGACGTCGGCGGCGGAATCAATAACACCACGGCGAAGAACTGCATTGTCTGGGGCAACACGGCCGCTGTTGACGAACATGACATTGCCGCAAGCACCGTCTCTTACACCTGCGCCAGCGATGGCAACACGCAAAACGGCAACATCGTGGACGACCCGCTGTTTGCGGACGCCGCGAACGGCGACTACCGCCTGCGTGCCGGCTCACCCTGCGTTGACACCGGCGACGCCGCGCTCGCCGTGGGCGCCACCGACCTTGCGGGCAAGCCGCGCATCCTGGGGGCAGGGCCCGACATGGGCGCTTTTGAAGGCGGCCATGTCGGCGTGACCTTTGACGTCCCGCAAGGCTCCTCCCCTGGGACCGTCCTCCTCGTGGCCGGGGAGCCTTACGGTGAGTTGCCTGAATTCACCTCCGGCGTCACCGGCTATCACTTCACCGGGTGGCATACCGACCCGGTCGCCGGCGAGAAGGTCGAGACAACGGCCCTTGTCCCGTCCTCCGACGCCACATTGCATGCCCGCCTGGCGCCCGACACCTACACCGTCATGCTCGACCCCAACAACGGCACCGTCGTCTCCAACCAGGTCGCCGTCACCTACGACGCCCTGTGGCCGGCGTTGCCCGCTCCCGAGCGCACGGGTTACACCTTTGGCGCCTGGCGCCTCGGCACCGTCTCCATTGACGCCTCCATGACCGTCTCCATCACCAACGCCGCCACCCTCGTCGCCGTCTGGACCGCCAACACCTACACCGTCACGCTCGACCCCAACGGCGGCGCCGTCGCCCCCGGCCAGGCCACCGTCACCTACGACGCGCCATACGGCCAGCTCCCCGCGCCCCGCCGCACCGACTTCAGCTTCCTCGGCTGGAACGACGCCGGCGGCACGCCCGTCACCTCCGGCACGATCGTCTCCACCAACGCCGACCACACCCTCACCGCGCAATGGGACGGCGCCATGCCGCCCGGCCCCGACGTTCCCGACGGCCCCGCCTTCCCCGTCTCCGGCACCTACAGCGCCTATCTCTACGCCCCCATTAACCTCGATGACGGCGGCCAGGCCTGGAGCGTTTGCGGCCTCCTCACCCTCGCCATCAGTTCCACCTCCGGCAAGGTCACCGCCAGCCTCACCCCGCCCGACAACGGCGCGCGCGTCGCCTTCACCGCCAAGGCTCTCGACGGCATCGACGCCGACGGCAACGCCTTCGTCAACCTCGGCAAAGGCGGCTGGCGGCTCCTGCTCATGGCGCGCCAGGACCGCGTCTGGGGCAGCGCCGTGAACGCCGCCGGCGACACCTACGCGCTCGACGGCACCCGCCAGCGGTTCGACGACACGTCCGACCTCGAGGCCCAGGCCGCCCTTGCCACCTTCCGCCTCGCCGACACCAAGGGCCGCTACACCCTCCTGCTCGGCCCCTCCGCGGATTACACCGCCCCCGCCGCCCCCGCCGCGCCCGGTTACCTGACGTTCACCGTCAACACCCGCGGCATCGTCCGCATCAGCGGGATCCTTGCCGACGGCACCTCTGTCGTCCGCTCCGAGCCGTTGCAACTCTACCGCGCGCCCGGCGGCGGCCTCACCGCCGCGTTGCCGCTCTTCGCGCCGCTCTACGCGCGCAAGGGCGTTGCGTCCGGTCTGCTCTGGCTCGAGCCGCAGCCGGATCACATCACCGTCGCCACCCACGACGCCGACGGCTGGCTCCTCCGCTGGGAAGACCGCCGCGCCACCGCCACCACCCGCGGCTTCGGCGTCACCTGGCTCACCGCCAGCGGCTTCAACTACGCGCCCGCCCCGGCCTTCCCCGCCGACGCCGCCCACACCCTTGGCGCCACGCCCGGCGCCTTCGCGTATTACGAGACCAACGTCGGCCCCTTCCCGCTCCATTGGGACGCCCTCGTCAACGGCATCCCCGCCGTCCCCTCCGCCAACGGCGCCACCCTCAGGCTCCCGGCCGCGTCCAGCCCCGTCAAAGGCGGCCCCGGCGCCCTCTACGACTACAGCGCGCCCAACTCCGCCCGTGCCACACTCAGCCTCAGCCTCGGCACCGGCACCTTCCGCAGCAACTTCCGCGGCTACGCTGAAACGTTGGACGCGCGCGGCAATCCCCGCCTGCGCACCGTCACCGCCACCGCCCGCGGCGTCCTCCTGACGCCTCCCGGCGTCTCCCTCCTCGGCGTTGGCGTCGCCACCACCCCCGACACCGACCCGGCCATCAAGCCCCTCCGCCAAAAGCACGACTTCCCTGTCTACCTCGTCCCGGCTCCGTGACGGTCAAAGCCACCTCGACGAAAACGCCCGCCGTGGGGGGGGGGGGGGGCGCGCCCCCCCCCGCCGCCACAAGAAAAAAAAGAAAATTTAAATGAGTGTGGTGGGTTGGGGGGGGTTGGGAA
>JAVBOU010000113.1:0-2960 GCA_031550185.1 Kiritimatiellia bacterium
TTAATTTTACATTTAAAAAAAATGACACCCCGCGCCACACTATTTTGCGCGTGTTGGCTTTGGTCCACCTCTGCCACGCCAAAGCTTTTGCCCTGCGTTCCGGTTTGCGTTGGGGTGCGGGGTTTGTTAGCATGATGACCCCATGGAAAAGTTTTACCTGAGCAGCGAAAAGTTGCTGCTGGACAGTTTTAAGTTGGCGCGCAAAGTCTGGGATTCGGGATGGAGGCCGGACGTGATGATTGCGCTGTGGCGCGGCGGGACGCCGGTGGGCGTGGCGGTGCATGAGTTCTTCGGTTACGCGGGGATCAAGGTGCGCCACATGCCGCTGAAGACGGCGTCGTACACGGGCATCGGCGAGCGTCAGGAGGTGCGGCTGGAATACGCGGAGGAGGTCATGGGCTCGATCCGCGACGACGAGGAGGTGCTGCTCGTGGATGACGTGCTGGACAGCGGGGGCACGATGAAGGCGGTGTTGAAGCGCCTCGGCGCGGGCCGCCGGAGGGGCGAGGTGCGCACGGCGGTGTTGTATTGGAAACCAACGGCGGATGTCTACGGCGTGGTGCCGGATTATTACATCAGCGAGTTGGAAAAGTGGATTGTGTTTCCGCATGAGCTGCAGGGGCTCACGCCGGAGGAAGTGGCGCAAAAGTCGCCGGAGATCAGGAGATTGGTTCCATGACGAAATCGGAGATGTCGAAGCTGTTGCGCGTGGCGAAAAGCAGCGTGGAGGGCGCGGGCAAGGGCGTGTTTGCGAAGCGCGATTTGCCGGCCGGAACGCGCGTGGCGGAGTACACGGGCGTGGTCTGCCGCGACGCGGATTACGCGCTGGAGGACGAGGGGGATTACGTGGTGCTTTTTTCGATCGGCAAAGGCCGCGTGATTGATCCGCGTAAAGGCGGCGGAAGCGTGGCGCGATGGATGAATCATTCGTGCGATCCGAATTGTGAGGCGACGCAGGATGGCGACCGGATTTTCATCGAGACGGTCAAGCCGGTGCCGGCGGGCGGGGAGTTGTTTTACAATTACGATGTGCGGCTCGGCCGGCGCGCGAACGCGGAGGATCGCCGCAAATACGCGTGTCGTTGTGGCAGCCCGAAGTGCCGCGGCACGATGTTGCACAAGGGGTGATTACGAGGCGCGGATGAACACGGATGGACGAACGGGCAGGTTGGTGTTGGAGTTTGTGTTGCTCTATGTGATGCTGCCGCTGGGAATCGCGGCGGTGACGGCGTCGGGTTGGCATGTGCAGATTTTTTGGTGGTTGTGGGGTGCGGCGGCGCTGAGCGCGTGGTGGCTGGTGCGGCGGCGCGGTTGGACGGCGAAACGGTTTTTCGGTCTGGCCCATGTCACGCGCCGGGACTGGTTGCATTTGGTGTTGCGGGTGGCGGTGGTCGCGGTCGTGCTCGGCGTGGTGTTGCAGGTGATGCAACCCGATGCGATGTGGGGACTGTTGAAGAAGCGGCCGGGATTTTGGGGCATGGTGATGGTGGCGTATCCCGTGCTGTCGGTGCTGCCGCAGGGTGTGGTGTACAGGGGGCTTTTTTTTGAACGCTACGCGGGGTTGTTCGGGCGCTGGGCGGGCGTCGTGGCAATGGTGGTGTTCAGCCTCGCGCATCTGATGTTTTTCAATGCGCACGCGCTGGTGTTGACGTTGGCCGGCGGCGTGATTTTTGTGTGGCAATACCGCAAGACGGATTCGCTGATGTTCGCGAGCATCGAGCACGCGCTCTATGGCGACCTGGCGTTTACAGTGGGGTGGGGGATGTATCTGCATTGCGGGACGCTGGCATTGGGGGGCGCATGACACAGGAAGAACTTGAGGATGGTTCGACGCGGTATGTGCTCGAGGTGGACGCCGAGGATGTGGACGTGCGTCTGGACGCCTGGCTGGGACGGCGCGCGCCGGGCGGATTGTCGCGTGTGCGTTTGCATGGGTTGATCACGAGCGGCCATGTGCGGGTGGACGGAGCGCCCGCGGAGGTGCGGCAACGCACGGCGCAGGGCCAGCGCATCGAGATCACGGTGCCGCCTGCTGTGAAGGCCGAACCGGCTCCGGAGGAGATGAGCCTCGACGTGGTTTATGAGGACGCGGACATCGCGGTGATCAACAAGCCCGCGGGCCTCGTGGTGCATCCGTCGGTCGGCCACGCGGCGGGGACGCTGGTCAACGGCCTGCTCCACCGCTTCGACGACCTGCGCGGCATCGGCGGCGTGGAACGTCCGGGCATTGTTCACCGCCTCGACAAGGACACGTCGGGCCTGATGGTCATTGCGAAAAACGACGCGGCCATGACGGGTTTGAAAAACGCGTTTCGCGACGGCACGATTGAAAAAATTTATTGGGCGCTGACGCATGGCGCGCCGCCGATGAAAGCGGGGACGATCCACACCTTGCACGACCGCCATCCGCACGACCGCAAACGTTTCGCCGTCTCCGAGCTTCGCGGCAAGGACGCGATCACGCATTACACGGTGAAGGCGGCAAAGGATGGCGTGGCATGGCTGGAGCTGCGCCTCGAAACCGGCCGCACGCATCAAATCCGCGTGCATATGAATCACGTGAACTGTGCGATTCTCGGCGATCCGGTCTACGGCTGGCGCTGGCGCGACAAAGAGGTCGAGGGCTGCCCGAAGCGGCAGATGCTGCATGCGGTTCGGCTGAGTTTCCCGCAACCGATCACAGGCGAGCCGCTCGCCTTTGAACGCCTTCCGCCGGAAGACATGCTGACGCTGATGCAACGGCTTGGATTTGCGCCGCAGACGTAAAAAAATACGTGTGGCGTGGCAGGAGTCCTGCCACGCCACAAGGTAAGACAGACGACGCGAAGCACACCGAAGGTCTTCTTGTCTGTCATGGAGACGACATGGGTGGGGCGCGACCGCCGGGCGCGCCGGAAATTGGACAAACGCTTGTCATGCGGAATAAATGTCCATCCAATGCCCGGCGCGCCCGGCGGTCG
>JAVBOU010000218.1:0-8346 GCA_031550185.1 Kiritimatiellia bacterium
GCCGACACATCGACATGTCAACCGCTAATGAGAGCCAACGGAAAAGCGGCGATAAATCGCCGCACTCCATAATGACCATGACCGTTATATCCCAACTTGACGAATATGTTTTGCAACATCGCGACGAGGCGAAATGTCGAATGATTAACGCCGACCCCAATGTACCCATGGATCCCAATGCCCCTTGTACCTGCAATGTCCTTTTAGTGTGGAGAGGCAACCCCAATGTCTTTTTCTTTATCTGGCATGTTCCAGTAATCACGTCGCTCATTAAAATATCTACGGGCATATTCATGCAGCATTTCTATATTTTTCATAAATCCCCCGAAAGCCAAGGACATTTTTAGCCTATAGTCATCGGAAGATGCCATTCCATTGCAGTATCGTTGAACACTAACCTGCCCCGTTGGGGCGCAAGAATAAATGCTGTTGCCCCTCTGCCACGCCGATTCCCGCTTCCTTCACGCCGCCAAGTGGTGTACAATTTTCGCCAACTTTTTCACACGGAGTTTGTCCATGCCCTGGTTCACACACGAAGCCCCTTCCATTTCCCGCGAGACCATCAAGGAGCTCTGCACCCGCCTGCTCGACGAGGCGCGCACACGGTTAAATTCGCCGCTCCAACGCGTGTTGCTACTCCCGCCCGATCTCACGCGCGCCCATTCCGGCGCCGGATGGATCACCGAAATTTTCTACCACCTCCTCGCGCCCCACGCCGACGTCCACGTCATCCCCACGCTCGGCCAGCACGTCCCGCACACCGACGCGGAAAACGCATGGATGTTCGGCTCCATCCCCGCCAGCCAAATCCACATTCACAGTTGGCGCGATGGCGTCACCCACCTCGGCACCATCGAGGCCGATTTCGTAAAAAACGCCACCGAAGGCCGCGCCGACTGGGAGATTCCCGTCGCCGTTAACAACCCGACCATGACCGAACCTTGGGACCTCATCATCAACATCGGCCACGTCGTCCCCCACGAAGTGCTGGGCTTCGCCAACCACAATAAAAACTACTTCATCGGCCTCGGCGGCAAACCCACCATTTGCGCCTCGCATCTCGCCTCCGCCGTCTACGGCATCGAAAACAACCTCGGCAACCTCCTCACCCCTGTTCGCGCGTGCTTCAACGAAGCCGAAAAACGCTTTCTCGCCAAACTCCCCGACGTCTACTTCCAAGTCGTCATGTCCCGCGACGCAGAAGGCCGGCTTGCGCACACCGGCGTCTTTGTCGGCGACGACCTCGACACCTATTTGCAGGCCGCCAAAGCCTCCCGCCGCCAAAACATCACCCTGCTGGAAAAACCCGTCAACAAAATCGTCGCCTACATGCAACCCGACGAATTTCGCGCAACCTGGGTTGCCAACAAAGCCGTCTACCGCACCCGCATGGCCATGGCCAACGCCGGCGAACTCCTCATCATTGCCCCCGGCGTCGAACGCTTCGGCGAGCAACCCGAAGTCGACGCCCTCATCCGCAAATACGGCTATTGCGGCACCCCCGCCGCGCTCGACCAGTACCGCCAAAACGCCGACATGCAAAACCTCGCCCACGCCACCGCGCACCTCCTGCACGGCTCATCCGAAGGCCGCTTCACCATTCGCTACGCCACCGATAAGTTGACCCAAGCCGACCTCGAAACCGTCCACTACAAACACGCCGCATTGGCCCCCACACTCGCGCGTTACAACCCCCAAACCCTTCGCGAAGGCTTCAACACCCTGCCCGACGGCGAAGAAATTTACTTCATCGCCACCCCCTCCGCCGGACTGTGGAGCACGCGCGCGCGGATGGAGTCGCGTCCCTTACCAAAAGCCTGACCCCGCCCGTGGCATGGCAGAGGTCCTGCCACGCCGCGAATCGCGTCACTTCCGCTTGCCTCCCGGCGTGGTTTGTGATAGCTTGACACCCTCTTTCGCACCTGTAGCTCAATTGGACAGAGCGTTAGCCTCCGGAGCTGAAGGTTGTGGGTTCGATCCCCGCCAGGTGCACCATTTCAATCCCCGTTTTTCGCAAGGAAAACGGGGATTGTCATTTCGCGTGGGGACGGCTCGACTGGTTGTGATTTGTTATGATGCGTTGTGGTGAACCCCACCCACAACCCCACCCACATTATTTGTTAATGCGTTCGGTAACGCTGCCGTTAAATAACGCCGCGCGGGATGCGGAAAAACTGATGTGGAAAAGCACACCCCGCGCGGCGTCCGGTGAATCATTTTTCGTCGTTGTTGGCGAAGGCGAAATAGGCGTTTTGAAGGATGGTGTCGATCCAGTTCGCGGCCGCCTGGATGCCCGCGGCCTTGAGCTGCGCCACCAGCGTGTCGCGCGCCGTGACCCACGCCTTGTCGCCCGTCAGCCCTTGGCGCGCCGCGGCGTAGACCGCCTCATGTGCCGCGCGCTGCAGCTTCGGATCGTTCACGAAGTCCACGGCCGCCTGCTTCACGGCCGGCGCCACGATCTCCCACGCGGCCTTGGCCACGCCGACGAACCAGTTCCAAACCTTTGAAAAGATGCTCATGTCATTTTCCTTGTTGTGTTGTTCACGCATCGGCCGGTCACGGCGCGCACTTCGTGCGGTGCCACTCGACCACACTCAAATACTCCGCCCACACCACGTCCGGCACAAACCAGCCCGCCACGCCGTCATGTTCCAGGCGCACGACCTTCCGATCGGTGGGGACGATGACGACCGCGGGCTTGGTGTTCCAGCAGCCGTGGCAGAGGCATGGGGATGCGTTCAATCCGATTTCCGGCGCGCGCGAGCCGTTGCTGCCGCTGCTTTTTGTGACGGTGGCGTGCGGCGCGTGCTCGGGGTTTCACGCGCTTGTGGCCTCGGGCACGACGTCGAAGCAACTCGACCGCGAAAGCCACATCCGGCCTGTGGCGTATGGCGGGATGTGGGTCGAGGGGCTGCTTGCGCTGGTCGCGTTGGTAGCGGCGGCCTGGATGACGCAGGCCGATTTTTCTGCCGCGTTGAAGGAACACGGACCGGTCATGCTTTTTGCGAAGGGCATTGCGGGGTTTGCCGCGCGGTTTGGAATGCCGCTAAAAACGGGCGAGATGTTTATTTCGCTGGCGCTGGCAGCGTTTTTGATGACGACGCTCGACACCGCGACGCGACTTGCGCGCTTCACGTGGCAGGAGCTTTTTTTGCCGCGCCGAACCGACTTAGACGCGGACGCGCCGCAACCGAAGTGTCGCGCGCTGACCAACCGTTATTCGGCGACGTTGCTGGCCTGCTTGGCGGCGGGGTGGCTGTTGCTTGGCGGCGGATCGAAAAGTTTCTGGCCGGTTTTTGCGTCGTCCAACCAACTGCTCGCGGCGTTGACGTTGCTGGGCGCGAGTCTCTGGTTGCTGCGTCACAAGCGCGGCGTGTGGATTGCGCTGCTGCCGATGTGCGTGATGTTGCTGACGAGTTGCGGCGCGCTGATTTCGATTTTCACGCGTAATCTCCGCGTGTGGCAGGAGGGGAGCTTTGCCACGGGCGGTGTGATGACGCTGGCGTCCGGCGCGTTGTTTTTGCTGGCTGTCGCGCTGTTGGTTTTCAGCGTGGCGAGTCTGAGGCGCGGTGAGCGGTAGGGATGTTGTCACCAGCGTTCGTTGCCTTCGCAAAAGGCGCGGATGTCGTCGATGCGCGGGGCGTTGGCGAGGAGCATGACGAGGCGGTCGACGCCAAGGGCGATGCCACCGCAGGGCGGAAGGGTGTGCAGGGATTGGAGGAAGGGTTCGTCGAGCGGGTAGACGTCGCGGCCGAGGGCGGCGCGTTCGCGCTGGCATTGTTCGAAGCGCGCGCGCTGGGCAACGGGATCGGTGAGCTCGGAGTAGGCGTTGGCGATTTCGATGCCGGCGAGGTAGAGTTCCCAGCGGGCGGCGGTTTTGGCGTCGCGGTTGAGGCGCGCGAGGGCGGCGGCGGGCGCGGGATAATCTTGCAGCACGACGGGAACGTTGGCGCCAGAAATCGCGGGTTCGATGATGTTCGTCATGTCGAGATCGAAGCGGTCGGCGTCCCAGTGTTTGAGGGGATCCCAGTTGGCGTGGCAGCGGTAGAGTTCTGCCACGGCGTGGCACTGCCAGGGCTCTGCCACGTCGAGGTTTTTGCCGTTGCGCGTGAGGCGGGTGGTGTTGAGGACGGTTTGGGCGATGTGGCGGAGGAGGGATTGGGTGTCGCGGAGGATGTCGCTGGCGTCGGCGTTGGCGCGGTACCATTCGAGCATGGTGAACTCGGGGTTGTGGCGGGAGCCGCGTTCGCCGGAGCGGAAGCAGGGGCCGAGCTGGTAGATGTTGTCGAGGCCGGCGGCGAGGAGGCGCTTCATGTGAAGCTCGGGGGAGGTGCGCAGGTAAGCGCGTCCGGAGGGCGGGGCGTCGAGGTGGGTTTCGAGCGCGGGGACGGGGATGCGAACCGGGGTTTCGACTTCGGTGAAGCCGTGCGTGTCGAACCACTGGCGGAGGGCGGTGAGGATGCGGGAGCGAAGACGGAGGGCGGCGGAGGACGGGAGGGACATGCCGGCTATTCCAGCGACGCTTCGGGTTCGGTGACGGGGCCGAGAAGTTGTTCGGCCTCCTGCTCCAGGGAGGGAAGGTCCTTGGCGGCGAGTTGGCGGAGTTTGTTGCCTTCTTCGACAACAATGGGGCTGGTATCGCGCATGTAGAGGTGGATGTAGAGGGCGGCGTTGAGGCGGAGGTTCGCGCGCTCGCGCAATGGGAGCTGGCGGGCCTGCTTTTCGTCGCTGATGAGGTTGCGGATGAGGATGAACATCTGAATGGACTCGAGGGCGGTCCAGCGGATTTCCTTGCCGTTGATGGTGAGGTAGCGGTTGGAGGGGGCGGTGATGCGCCAGTTTTGTCCGGGCGGCTGGTAGTCGGCGACGCGGTCGATGAGGAATTTTTGGAAGGTTTCGAGGCGGTCGACGCGGTTCTGGGCAAAGGCGAGGTCGGCCTTGGATTCGTCGTATTTGAGGTCGTGGAAGTCGCGCAGGACGCGCCTGGCAGCGGTGAAGTCAAATTCTTTGCAGAGCGCGATGGTTTGTTCGGCGGCGGCGCGGACGCGCTCGCGTTCGTCGGAAATGGCCTGGAGGCGGGCGTTGGTCTGGGCAAGGCGTTCGGCCTCGGCTTTTTGGTCGGCCTCGGCTTTTAAGGCGGCTTCGCGGGCTTTGGCTTTGGCGTCGAGCGCCTGCTTGCATTTTTGGTCGATCACCTTGGCGGCGTCCTCGATGCGGCGGGCGGCGTCGGCAACGGCCTTGGGGCCGATGGTGTCGTTGTTGTCGTAGGCGTTGAGCTGGGCGATGACGGCGGCGGTGGCGTTGGAGATGGCGCCGGCTTTGGGATCCTGGTGGATGAGGAAGAGATTGCCGTCGGCGCTGGACGCGATCTCGGCGGTGTGCTTGGCGGCGTCTTGAATCACGAAAAGGTTGAGGTGCATCTCGCGGACGCTTGGCACGACGCCGAGGGTGTCGCCGGGAAATTCTTCGGGCGCGGGCGCGGAAGCGGTTTCGACGTCCTGCGTGTTGACGTTGGCGGGTTTGGGTGCGCGCGACGGCACGAGGTGGTCGCGGATGAACGGGCCGAGGACGGTAACCACGGATTCGTCGATGCGGTGAACCGTGCTGGTGGCGGCGGCGAGTGTTTCGCGGGTTTGCTGGCTGAGGGTTGCGGCTTGTTTGGCCGCGTTGCGGAGACCGGTGGCAGCGGTGTTGAGCTCGGCCTCGCGCCGGGCTTCTTCGGCGGCTTCTTTTTTAGCCTTGTTGCTGGTGCTGATCCAGAAGGCGACGCCGCCGGCAACGATGAGCAAAACGAAAAGGGAGATGCCGACGAGCAGGCCGATGAGCAGGCCGTTGGATTTCTTTTTCGGCGAATCGGCGGCCGCGGCAATGGCCGGTGACGCGGGCGTGGCGGCCGCGACGGAGCGGATGCCCTTTTGCAGCACAATGCCCTTTTTCTTCGGCGGCGGGTCGGTGTTGATGGCGAGCGAACCGGTGGTGGGCTTGACGGCGGCGGCGTTCTGCGTGCTGGTGCTGGATTTGCCCTTGATGACCACGCGCTTGGAGAGCGTGTTCTTCGGCGAGGCCTTGTCAACGTAACGCCGCATGTCGCCGATGAGCGACTCGTAGGTCGGGTAACGCTGCGCGGGTTCGGCCTGCAACGTGCGGTCGATGATCGCCGCGGCTTCGGCGTCGACGCTCGTGAGTACGGCAGTCAGGCTCGGCGCGGGCTTGTTCAGGCGCGCCTTGACGACCTCAATGGAGTCCTTGCCTTCAAACGGCGGCAAGCCGGCGATCGCGTGAAAAAGCGTCGCGCCGAGGCTGTAAATGTCCGCGCGAAAATCGGTCTTTTGACGCCGCACTTTTTCCGGCGCGATGTAATACGGCGTGCCCCAAATCTCATCCGACTGGTTGCCGGAGAGCGATGCAATGCCAAAGTCCACGAGCTTCGCCTGGCCGTTTTCATCGAGCAAAATGTTTTCGGGTTTGACGTCGCCGTGGACGAGTCCTTCGTTCGACGCGCACTTGAGGCCCTCCGCGACCTCCAAGCCGACGCGCAACGCGAGTGCCGCGTCGATCTTCCCGCCGCGCCCCTCGATCAGCTTGTCAAACGACCCGCCCGACACCAGCTCCATCACAATGTACGGCATGCCGTTTTCCTGGCCGAACGAATAAATCTGCACGACCGACGGATGGTTGATGTGCGCCGTGGCCTGCGCCTCCCGCAGAAAATTGTCGAGGAACTCCTTGTTCTCGCCAAGCCGTTTGTTCATCACCTTGATCGCCACCGCGCGGTGCAACACCTTGTCCACCGCCTCGTAGACCGCGCCCATTCCGCCGCTGCCCAGCATCCGCGTCAGCGTGAAATTGCCGAGCTGCCCGTGTACCACCGCCTCCACGCCGCACTGCGGGCAGATGATGGTCGAAAACGTCGGCAACCCCTCGGTCTCCAACTCCGCGTGACATTGCACGCACGTGACAAAAGCAACAGGATCAATGTGAATCAAATTTTCCACGGCACACTCAAAAGGATTCAGCTTGTCAAACAAAAATCAAAAGTATAAAGTCTTTCCTCCTTCATTGTCCACTTGAAAATTCACCATGTACCCAAAACTCCTTCAGCTCGGCCCGGTCCCCCTCCACACCTACGGCCTCTTTGTCGCCCTCGGCCTCATCGCCACCCTCACCGTTGCCACGCGCCTCCGCCGCCGCGAAGGCCTGCCCGCCGAACACCTCCCCAACCTCCTGCTCTGGATGATCGCCGCCGGCTTCTTCTTCGCGCGCGTCGCCTACGTCGTCGAACACTGGCAGGCCGAGTTTGCCAACCTGCCCTTCACCGAAGTCCTGCGCATCGACAAGGGCGGACTCATGTTCTTCGGCGGATTCATCGGCGCGCTCCTCACCCTGCTCCTCTACGCCAAACTCCGCCGCGAATCCTTCCTCGGACTCTCCGACCTCATCTGCACCGTCCTTCCCCTTGGCCACGCCCTTGGCCGCATCGGCTGCTTCTTCTACGGCTGTTGCCACGGCACCATCACCACCTCCTGGATCGGCGTTTGCTTCCCAAAAAATTCCCCCGCCTGGCATCTTCACAACCAAACCCCCGACCTCATCCCCGAAGCCCTCTGCGCCACCGCCGCCGCGCAACTCGCCCGCGCCAGCCTTCCCGTCATCCCCACGCAACTCATCGAAGCCGTTGCCAACTTTTTCATCTTCCTTTTCCTCTTCTTCTTTTACCGCCGCCCGAACCGCACCACCGGTTTCATCGCCGGCCTTTACGTCATGCTCTACGCCATCCTGCGCTTCACCATCGAAACCCTCCGCGGCGACCAACGCGCCACCACCTTCCTCGCCCTCTCCATTGGCCAAACCATTGCCGTCGGCACCTTCCTCCTCGGCGCCCTGGTCGTCACCTTCGTTCTGTGGCGTGGCAAAGGTCGAGCTCTGCCACGAGCGTAAAACACCTTATTTTCCATCGATATTGCTGGTATGAAAAGCGGATTCATCGCCCCTTCATAATGGGTATAACGCTTTACACTCCCACAGGACCAAAATTGCTTGCTCATTTTACCAAAACGACAGCAAGTCGGATCGTACACTCCGCCTCCTCACCTCCTCATCACTTGCCGCGCAGGGCGATGATGACCTGCCCCGTTGGGGCGAAGAGCAGAATGTACCAATATTGAGTAAAGCCACTATATTAGACTTGTTCCAAAACCTGAACATGGAGGGCGAGCGTCCTCGCGAGCCGCACGAAGAGGCCCGGGTGATTTGCTGAATGGCCGCACATTGTTTGCTTACACCCTCCTGTTGCGGCTCGCGAGGACGCTCGCCCTCCAATTCGAAATCTGGTTTTGGAACAAGTCT
>JAVBOU010000076.1:0-5932 GCA_031550185.1 Kiritimatiellia bacterium
GCGCGCGCGCGCGGGCGGCGGGCCGCCGCGCCGTGGGGGGCGGGGCTGGGGCGGGGGCCGTGTGGGCGGCGTCCTGCCGGGGGTTTCCAGAGCCCGGGGGCGAGGTTGGGGCGGATGAGCTCGGTGGGGAGCTCGATGGCGCTTTCGATGTGGAGGATGAGGCGGGGGATGTCGAGGTCGAGGAGGCGCTTGAGGACGGCGTCCCAGCGGTAGCGGATGTTGCCGTTGGGGTCGATGGGGAGGTGGGCGAAGAGGGCGTCGTAGGCGGGTTTGTCGACGCGGTAGTTGTCGCGCATTTCCTGGAGGCGGATGGCGATGTTTTTGAGGTAGACGCGGGCGAAGAGGCGGGGGTCGGGGAGGAGGTGGAGGCGGGAGTTGACGGGTTTGGCGTAGTGGTGGGCGAAGTCGTAGAGGGAGGGGAAGTAGTGGGCGAAGGCGCCGGTGGGATCGGAGACGATGAGGGATTGGGGGAGCAGGGTGAGGGGGTCGAGCTGGAGGACTTCGTCGCCGTCGTCGAAGAGCGCGCGCTGTGGGGGGGATTCGAGGGAGGAGGCGCGGCCGATGACGAGGTTGATGGCGGCGGCGGCGCCGAGGAGGCGGGCGAGGCGGGGGGCGAAGGCGGGGATTTTGTAGTAGTGGGGGGGGATTTTGTCGGTGGCCGTGCCGGCGACGTAGGGGCGGGTGATGTAGGTGGCCCAGTAGGGTTGGCCGATGTAGTCGAGGTTGATGCCGTCTTGGTTTTTGTCTTTGCCTCTGCCTTTGTAGATGTCGCGGATGCGGTGGACGCTGATGTCGTCGGGGAGGTTCATGCCGAACTGGAGGCAGCCGAGGCGGCGGTCGAGGATGAACTCGGTGTATTCGTCGGAGAGGCGGATGGCTTGTTCGAAGGAGACGGGTTTGTCGTGGGTGGAGAGGTTGAGGCGTTCGGCGGGACCCCATTTGATGAAGCGCAGGAGGCGGAGGGTGTGGAGGCCGCGGGGGAGGGGGGGGGGGCCGGGGTCGTGAAGGTTGTTGAGATCGTGAAAGGTTTTGAGCTTGAGCTCGACGATGTAGACGGCGTGCTGGGCTTCGCCAAGGGGGCGATCGCGTGAGAGGGATTGCTGGATGCGGCCGACGTTGATGAAGGCGATGTTGCGGAATTGGCGGGCGTAGCTGTGGACGATGGCGCGGGCGCGGGGGTCCTGGAGGTTGGGGGGCGGGGAGGGTTCGTTGAAGATGGGGTCGTAGTGGATTTCGTTGTTGAGGAAGGAGGCGCCGGGGAGCCAGAGGATTTGGCGGAAAAATTCGGGGGAGAGTTCTTTGAAGAGTTCTTCGGTGGTGGTGGTGGGGTTGCCCTGGATGGAAAGGGCCTCGCACATGGCGTTGCGCCAGATTTCGTTGGCGGGGTCGTCCTCGCGCAGGATTTCCGGAGTGGCGCGCTCGAATTCGTCGGCCCAGGCCTTGTGGTGGGCGCGGATGTTTTTGATGCCGGCGATGTCGGTGCGGGTGAAAGCGGCGGCGAGATCGAACGGGCAACTTTTGGGGAAGAAGGCGACCTCGTTGCTCTGGAAGCGGTTGCGGCGAGTGAGGAGCTGTTTGATTTCGAGGAGGTGTTCACGCAGCTCTTTGTCGGGCAGGCGCTGGAGGGTGCGAAAGGTTTGGGGCGTGACGTAGCGGACGCCCATGCTCTGGTTGTAGTAGTAAATCGGCATGCCGTCAAGGGCGATGCGCGAGTGGTTGATCAGCTCGATCATGTCGCCCACGGAAATCGGCTGCGGCATCATCCGCCACAATTCGCCGCGTTCGCGCAGGCTTTTGCGGATGTCAGGATGGGCGATGTTCAAATAGCGGATGCGCGCCTTCGAGACGTTGGTGTGCGTCTGCAGATATTCGTCCGCCTGGGCGGTGAGTTCCGGGCGTCTGGGGTCGGGGCGGATGTACACAAACGTGTCGTCCATCAACAGGTCGACCGACTCGTTCATTTCCGATTCGGCCGTACCTTCCGAAAGCAGGGGCAAGCCTGCTTTTTGGCGGTCCTCCTGGATGCGGTCGACCCACGCCGCGCGTTGCAACGCGTGAATCTTGCCCTCTGTCACCAGCCCCGGTGTTTTCAAAAACACGGTGCCGACGCGGGATTTCACGTGTCCCCACTCGTCGCGCTCCATCAACTCCGGCCCGATGTGAATCGGCACAATGCCTTCGGTTTTCGCGACTTGCAGCCGGCGTCTCGTGACCTCTTCCTCGCCCTTTCTCATGGCTTACACTCCTACCGTCTGTTTCGCCGCCTGCAGCGTGTTTTCAAGCAACATTGTGATCGTCATCGGGCCAACGCCGCCCGGCACCGGCGTATGCGCCGACGCCACCTCCAACGCCTCCGGATGCACGTCGCCGGTCAGCCGAAAACCCGACGCCTTTGTCGTGTCCGGCACGCGGTTCACGCCGACATCAATCACCACCGCGCCCGCCTTCACCATGCCCGGCATGATCGTGTTCACCCGTCCCGCCGCGGCCACCAAAATGTCCGCCTGCAGCGTGTGGCGCGCCAAATCCTTTGTCCCTGTGTGGCACAGCGTCACCGTCGCGTTTCCGCCCGGCCCCTTGCGCGAAAGCAAATACGCCAGCGGCCGGCCCACAATGTTCGACCGCCCCACGATCACCACATGCGCGCCCTCGGTCCGCACGCCCGCGTGCAACAGCAGCTGCACCACGCCGTTCGGCGTGCACGGCACAAACGCCCGCTGCCCCACCATCATCCGGCCGACGTTCAGCGGCGTGAATCCGTCCACATCCTTCTCCGGCGAGATCACCTCCAGCATCCGTTCCTCGCTCAAATGCCTGGGCAACGGCAACTGCACCAAAATTCCGTGGATCAGCAGATCGCGGTTCATCTCCTCAATGTGCCGGTGCAACGCCTCTTGCGTCGTGGTGTCCGGCAACCTCCGGTTGTCCGAAAAAAAGCCCGCCTCACGGCATGCCTTTTCCTTCCCCGCGACATACGAATGCGACGCCGGATCATCCCCCACCAGCACGACCCCCAGCCCTGGCGTCACCCCTGTCCGTTCCCTCAGTTCCCGCGCCTCCGCCGCGATCCTCCCGCGCAACTCCGCCGCCACCTGCTTCCCGTCAATCACTGTGCTTGCCATGAACAAAACCTCATTTAACAATAGAACTCCAATCCTACCACAAATTCCCCTGTTGTGGCAAGGCCTCCAAACCCCGAAAAAGCCTTGATTTTTCGCATTTTCAACCTCCGCCAGCGGCAAAAAAAATCGTGGCAGAACCCGCGTCCTGCCACCGCTTTTTTCGTCCGCCCGTTTTGGCGCGCCCTACGTCTTGTGCCGGTAAATGATGCGGCCTTTTGTCAGATCATACGGCGAAATTTCGAGCGTCACTTTGTCGCCCGCCGCGATCTTGATGAAAAACTTCCGCATCTTCCCCGAAATGTGCGCCAGCACCTCGTGGCCGTTGTCCAGCTTCACCTTGTACATGGTGGCTGGCAGCACCTTCACGACGATGCCGTTGACTTCAATGCAATCTTCATTTGCCATAAAAAGAAATCCTGCGCCTTGCAGAAAACGAAAAGCAATTACTATACGCGATGACGCGGTTTTCCGCAATTCATTTTTCACCAAAAGGCGGTTGCGGTTTGAGCGTGACGGTTTGCCCGCGCTTGAGGTTGACCGTAAGGATGGCGTCCGCGTTGGGCGCGGGCCAGGGATTGGCGAGGCGAAACTCAGCGGCGCGGGTTGCGGTGAGTTTGACGCGCGTGACGCGGCCGTCCCTGCGAATGGCGGAAACAAGGACGCCGCCAGGCGCGAGCATGTTCTCGAACGAGGCGTCGGCCCACGCGGTAGGCGCGCCCTTGAAGAGGAAGTTCACGCCGCGCTTGTCGTGCAGCAGCATTTCCTGAATCGCCGCGACGCAACCCATGCCCGCGTCCATCTGCATGATCTCGCGGATGTCGGGCGAACCGTCGGCAACCGCGCGCGCGCCCATGAGACTGAGGCCGGGAAAGGCCGCGTCGTGACGCGTGCCGTGACCGTGGTTGACGAACAGCCGCTGCCAGATTTCGAGCCACAGCGCGGCGCAATCGGCGTTGCCAACGCGCGTGTGCAGCATGGACGCCCACGGCACGCACCAGCCGGACCAAAGCCCCGCGCCGCGATAAATCCAATGCTCAAACGTGCGGTAAACAATGTCGCGCCATTCGGGCGATTCGCAGTCGATCGTGTCAAAAGGAACGATCGCGGAAAAGTGCGCGTGATGGCGGTGCGACTCCTCCAGCACCAGCCCGTCCCACAACGCAATTTGCGGACGGTTGCCGTCGGAGAAGAGCGACGCCTTGGGCAGCTTGTCGAGAATGCGCTGGCAAATCGCGGGCGGCGTTTCGCCGAGTTGCACGGCGGCCTCGACTAAATCCTCCGCGAGGCGATGGGCGGAGGCGAGTTGCGCGCTCGCATTGCGGCCCCACGCGTTCATCTGCTGGCCGCGGTATTCCGGCGAAATCGAAACCGGAATCGCCAGCGCGCCGTCGGGCGTTTCCTCCAGCATCACGCCAAGCAAATTGACCGTGCGAACCATGAAGGCGTACGCCTCGCGCAAAAACGCCGTGTCGCCGGAGTAGCGGACGTAGCGATACATCATTTCCGCGATCCACATCGTGCAGCCGTGATCCATCATGCCCGTCCAAAAACCGCAGCCCACGCATGTGCCGGTGTCGCTCGTGGCGTGCGGCAGCATGTAGCCGTCGTCGATGCCCGCAAAGGTCTTCGCATTGCGTGCGAGCTTGTCGTGCCAGCCCAGCACCAGGCGAAACATCGGCAGCAAATGCCCCGGCAAATTCGCGTGATACGCGGGCCAGTAACACATCTGCACGTTAATGTTAAAATGATAATCATTCGACCACGGCGGCAACTGATAATCCTCGACCCACGGCCCTTGAAGCGTCGCCGGCACGCCGTGCGGCTCCGTAAGTCCGGCGAATTTATACATGCCGTAATCGTAAAGATGCTGGAGCGTGGGGTTCGGAATGCGCACCTCCGGCACCTTCGCCCAATAGCTCCGCCACCATTCGCGCGACGCGCGCAACGCCACGGCAAAAGGCTGCGCGAGCGCGTCCCGCAACGCGCGCTCCGCCACGTTGCGCGCGCCGGTTTTCCCGCGCGGCCGCGTGGCAGAGATGACACTCCTGCCACGCGCGCAATCCCACGCGCAGCACAACTCCGGGTCTTTGGGAAAGGTTTGAATCCAGCCGTTTTCAAAACGCGACGGCGCAATAAAATTGCGCGCAACAAACGCGTCGCGGATCGAATCCCACGCCGGCACCGCCTTGGCTTGCGGCGTCATCTTCGCCGGCCAGGCGATATGTAGCACCGACGCCTTCATGTCCAGCACCATGCGCACATTCACGCGGCGCGCGCCCTTGCGAAGCGTGATCACGCCCGTGGCAGAGCCCAAGTCCATGACACCGCGCTCGAGCTTCCAATTCGCCGGCAAATGAAACTCCACGCGACCAATGGGCATGACCTGCGGACACACCGGCTCGCCAGGCGTGGGACGATCCTCAAAAAGTTTCGCCAACTTTTCAGCGTTGCCCGCCTCGAGAATTGTCCGGATGTTCGCGTACGTTTGATCCTCGCGCCACACCGCACCGCCCTGATGATCCCACGCGTCCGCGCGACCGACCGTCACGCACAGCCGCGACCCCTCGCCCCAGACCATGAACCCGATTTGCGCGTTGCCCAAAAGCAATCCCATGTGCGGCCGCGCCAGCGGAAATTTCCAGACGACTTCAGAAAGACGGTTTGTTTTCATGGCCGCATTATATAGCATTTGCACGCAATATTGGTACACGAAATGCGATAGCACCGCAGGTGTGTCCAGTGCCTTTTGCTCGACCTCTCCGGTGTTTATAAATGGTGGGGCGCGACCGCCGGGCGCGCCGGGCTTACGA
>JAVBOU010000114.1:0-4114 GCA_031550185.1 Kiritimatiellia bacterium
CGCACGGGCGGCCACGGGCGCCGGTGTGGTGGGGGTTGTCGGTTTGGTGGTGGACGTTGTGCATGAACGCCGAAATTCGCGGGTGGATTAGTTCGAGCTCTGCCACGCGCGGCTTTTGATATTCTACATGATGTAGGCGCCGTTTTGTTTGACGATGGCGCGAAGGTTCGTGACGTCGACGTCGCGGGTTGTGGCGTTGGAGCGGGCGGCGAGGGAGGCGGCGAGGCCGGCGGCTTCGCCCATGACGAGGCAGACGGGCATGACGCGCGTGGAGCCCTGGACGAGGCGGTCGGTGGAGATGCAGCGGCCGGCGGTGAGGACGTTGTCGAGCTTTTGGGGAATGAGGCAGCGGTAGGGAATGCCGTGGGATTCGCCCTTGCCGTAACGGCCGTAAAAGTCCATGGGCGAGTGGTATTTTCCGGACTGGAAGTCCTTGATGTGTTTGCGCGCGCCGTGGACGTCGACGGGGTAGGAGTTGCGGCCGATCTCGTCGTCGAAGGAGCGGCGGGCCTGGTAGTCGTCGAGGGTGAGGACGTAGTCGCCGATGATGCGGCGGGTTTCGCGGACGCCGAGCATGGGCGCAGTGGCGGCGAGGAAGGCGTTGGCAAAGGCGTCGGGCTTGAGTTCGCGCAGGGCGTTGAGAAATTCGACGGCGACCTTGCGGCCTTGAATGATGCCTTTTGTGACGGAGCGCGGGTCGGTGTTGTCGACGTCCCAGACGTGGCCGGAGTTGAAGCCGACGGTGCCGGGGCCGGTGAGGTTGTTGCAGAAGTGCATGTCGGTGAGCAGGGGGAAGCGCTCGACGGCGTTGCGCTCGCGGAGGAATTGGTTGGTGAGGGTGTGGCGGTAGGCGGCGTTGTCGACGTTGGAGAGGATGAAGCAGAGCGTGGCGGGCTGGAGGTCGCCGGTGTCGTCGCCTTTGAGGGTCGGTGCGCCGGCCCAGTGGCAGAGGTCGGCGTCGCCGCTGGCGTCGATGTAGACTTTGGCCTTGAGCGCGGTGAGGCCGAGTTTGCTGGAGACGATGAGGGCGTCGACGGTGTTGTCCGCGGCCATTTCAACGGCGCACAGCGAGGACATGAACCGGATCTCGGCGCCGGCTTCGGTGACCTTGTCGTCGTAGACGCGCTTGAGGTGTTCGGGGTCGATGGGCACCCAGTTGAGATCGGCGGGGTTGACGTGTTTCGTGCCGGCCTTGCTGGCGTTGAAGATTTCTTCGGCGATGGAGCGGTAGACGATTTTTTCGTGGTCGGAGAAGGGACACCATGCTGGCACAAGGCCGGAGGTGCCGAGTCCGCCGAGGGTGGAGGTGGATTCGAGGAGCAGCGTTTTGGCGCCCTGGCGCGCGGCGGCGATGGCCGCGGCGCAACCGGAGGGGCCGCCGCCGACGATGATGATGTCGTAACCGGATTCAACGGCAAGTGTGCGGGAGAAGTTCATGATGTGGCTCACAGAGTAATGGGTTTTCGGGTTGTGGCGTCCGGCTCGCCTTGGGCGTTGCCGAGGACCATGGTGTATTCGCCGCGTTCGACATGCCAGTCACCTTTGAAGGGATCGTAGATGGCGAAGCTGCGGTCGTCGAGGACGATGACTGTCTCGCGGGATTCGCCGGGCGCGAGGCTGAGTTTGTCAAAGCCCTTGAGTTCGCGCGCGGGACGCACGAATTGTGTTTCGCGTTGTGCGGGCGGCTCGACGAAGACCATCACGGTCTCGCGTCCGGCGCGGCTGCCGGTGTTTGTGACGCGGATGCGCGCGTGGATTTTGCCGTCGCGTTTTTCGACGCCAAGCCATTCCTGTTTGAACGTTGTATAGCTGAGGCCGTGGCCGAAACGGAAGAGTGGAGCAATGCGTTTCGTGTCGAACCAGCGGTAGCCCACCAGCACGCCTTCGTCGTAACGGCAGCGGTCCACCGCGTAATCGCTGAGGAAGTGCGCGGGGCTGTCGCCGAGTTTCACGGGGAAGGTCACGGGCAGGCGGCCCGACGGATTGACGTCGCCGAAAAGAATGCGCGCAATGGCGTTGCCGCACTCCATGCCGGAGTACCACATGAGCGCGATGGCCTTGACGTCGTCGGCCCACGGCATTTCCATGGGGCTGCCGCCGACGAGCACGACGGCGAATTTTTTCGCGACGTGGTTGATCTTTGCGATGAGCTCGTCCTGGCCACCGGGAAGCTGCATGTCCTTGCGGTCAATGCCCTCGGTGTCGAGGTCGTGCGTGAGGCCGCCGAAAAAGAGCACGGCGTCGGCGTTGCGCGCGGCGTCGAGCATGACGTCGTCGCTGCCGCTCGCGCCGCCGATCGATGGCGCGGACACGGAGAGCGCAAGCTCCTCGTTGCCGTTCTTGCGCGTGATCAGGAGCTCGAACGTCACCGGCCGGTCTTCCGTCATCGCCATTTCAAGCGTGCCGGGTCCGTGTGATTGGCCGTCGATGATCATCGTCGCCGCGGCGTTCGACGCAAAGGTGAAGCTCCACTTTTCCGGGCAGAGCGGCGTGATGACGCCCGTGAGTTTCGCGCTGCGCGCCGTGTCGCGAAAACGCTCCGGCAGTTTCGAAAACGCGAAGACCGCCCTGCCCATCGGGATGCGGGTGATGACCTTCCCCGCGTCGTCAAAAATTTCGCATACCCAGCCGTTCGTCCCCGCGCCGTCGTCGGCGATGCCCAGCAACTCCTGCGGCACGTTGCCCGCGGAATCTTTGGGATATCCGATGAGGCATTCGATCTCAACCGGCAACCCCTTGAGCCGCGCCGTGACGCCCTCGAGCGGCGACACTTCGTACAGCGACTTCACGCCGGAGCTGTTGCCGCCCGCGTGATGCTTGCGCAGCGCGTTCTCGCCGACAATCAGCAGCTTGCGAATGCGCGACGGATCCAGCGGCAGCACCGCGTCGTCGTTCTTCAACAGCACGATCGACTCCTCCGCGACCTCGCGCGCGATCGCGTGATGCTTCTCCGTGTTGCGCTCGCCTTTCGGACGCGCGCCGCCGCCGAGCTTTCCAATGCGATACATCACGCGCAAAATGCGGCGCACCTTGTCGTCGAGCAGCGTCTCCTCAATGCGGCCCTGCTCGACCGCCTCGCGGAATTTTTTGCCGAGGTAATAATCGTCATAATCCCCGTCGCTGCCCATCTCAATGTCCATGCCATTTTTAGCCGCCTCGCACGTGTCGTTCACGCCCGCCCAATCCGACACCGTCAAGCCCGCGAATCCCCATTCCGTCTTCAAAATGCGGTTCAGCAAATAATCATTCTGGCAGCACCACTGCCCGCGAAACCGGTTGTACGCGCCCATCACCGCCAGCACGTCGCCGCGCTTCACCGCCGCCTCAAACGCCGGCAGATAAATCTCACGCACCGTCCGCTCATCCGCGACCACATCCACGCGTCCGCGGTTCAGCTCCTGGCTGTTCATCGCGTAATGCTTCACGCACGCCGCCGTACCCTGCGATTGAATCCCGCGGATCGTCTCCACCGCGAGCTCGCCGACCTGAAACGGATCCTCGCCGTAGTACTCAAAATTGCGGCCGCAAAGCGGCGTGCGCACGATGTTCACGCCCGGCCCGAGGATGATGTCCTTGCCGCGTTCGCGCGCCTCCGCGCCCAGCGCCTCGCCGCACACCTTCGCGCACGCGCGGCTCCACGTCGCCGCCACCGCTGAGAGCGTCGGCAGATACGAGCTGTGGTCCCAGTCCGCGTTCGCCGAATCCCAACTGTGGTCGCACAACTCCTTGCGCACCCCGTGCGGCCCGTCCGACATCGTCATCTCCGGCACGCCCAGACGCTCCACGCCGCCCGACCGGAACTTGGCCGTGCCGTGGCACATCCAGACCTTTTCCGCAACCGTCATTTTCGACACCAGCGCGCCGATCGCCTGCTCAATCTCAAGGTGGGTCATGATAAAATTCCTTTTTTGAAAATCCGGATTATACACAAAACAAAGAAAAAAGTCGTGGCGTGGCAGGAGCTCTGCCACGCCACAGCGCATTTATTCTTGCGCCCCAACGGGGCAGGTCATGTCGATTTCGTTGATGAAAATAATGGACACCGAGTTGTGGACGGTGTAGCGGCGCTGCTGTGCTGCGCCTCTTCCGTTTGTTTACGAATGTCCTCAATTAC
>JAVBOU010000077.1:0-5704 GCA_031550185.1 Kiritimatiellia bacterium
ACCCTTCGGTGTGTTGCGCGTCGTCTGTCTTACATTTCAAACTTGAAGTAGTGCGCCGCGTTGCGATACGAAATGTCCTTCACGATTTCGCCGATCCATGCGATGTCATTGGGCAGGCGGCCGGAGGTGATGTCACGGCCAAGAAGGTTGCAAAGAATGCGGCGGAAATATTCGTGGCGCGTGTAGCTGATGAATGAACGGCTGTCCGTGAGCATGCCGACAAAACGGCTGAGCAGGCCGAGCTGCGAGAGTGACTCGATCTGCCGCGTCATGCCGTCGTACTGGTCGTTGAACCACCAGCCGGAGCCGAGCTGAATCTTGCCTGGCGTCGGGCCGCGCTGGAAGTTGCCAAGCATCGCGCCAAGCACTTCGTTGTCACGCGGATTGAGCGTGTAGAGAATCGTCCGCGGCAAGGCGTCCGCGCGATCCAGGCGATCGAGCAAACGCGACAACCCTTGCGCGATCGGCCAGTCGCCGATCGAATCGAAGCCCGTGTCCGGTCCGATTTTCTCGAACATGCGCGTGTTGTTGTTGCGCATCGCGCCGTAGTGAATTTGCATCGTCCAATCGCTCGCCGCGTCCATCTTCATGCACTCGAAAAGTACTGCGGTGCGGAACTTCGACGCCTCTTCCGCGCTCACCATGGCGCCGCCGCGCGCACGCGCAAAGATCGCACGCAACTCGCTTTCTGTCGCGATCGTGGCCTCGATGGTTTCCGGTCCGTAATCCGACAACTTGCATCCCTGCGCCGCAAAAAAATCGTGCCGGTTTTTCAGCGCGTTCAACATGTCGTCGTACGTGGCGACGATGATGCCGCTCGTGGCAGAGAGCTGGTCCTGCCACGCGTTCCAAAACGCCGTGCGCTGGATCGCCCACGCCTTGTCGGGTCGCCACGTGGGCAGCACCTGGATCTCAAATCCCGACGCGCGCACCGCGCGATGATGCTCCAGCGAATCCACGGGGTCATCCGTCGTGCACACGAGCCGCACGTTGCTCTTGCGCATGAAGCCGCGCGCCGACGATTCGGGTTGCGCGAGCTGCGCGTTCACGTTGTCCCAAATCACTTTTGCCGTGTCCGGCGTGAGCAACTCAAAGACACCAAAGTAACGCGCAAGCTCCAGGTGCGACCAGTCGAAAATCGGGTTGCGCAAAAAGTACGGCATCGACGCCGCGAACTTTTCAAACTTCTCCCAATCGGTCGCGTCGCCGGTGATGAATTTTTCGTCGACGCCGTTCGACCGCAACGCGCGCCACTTGTAATGATCGCCGCCGAGCCAAAGCTGCGCGAGGTTCGGCCAGCGCCTGTCGTCCGCGGCCTCTTTGGGCGGCAGATGGCAGTGGTAGTCGATGATCGGCATTTCCTTTGCAAAGCCGTGGTACAACTCGCGCGCCGCCGCCGTCTCCAGCAGCCAGTCATCATGCACAAACGTTTTTTTCATGTTCAACTCCTGAGTGTCATTTGATGCCACAAGGCGGCATCGCCGTCAAAAACAAACCACGCCTCCAGCTTCCTGCCCTCCAGCACCAGCGGCAGCCACACACGGTCGTCCGACCACATTTGGCCAAACGGAATCTCCGCGAGTGCGCACCAAAACGGCAGCGCCTCATCCGTCTCCGTCAGCGTTCCCTCCGCGTCCTTCGCCACAAACACGTGGCACTCCAAACCGTATCCGTCGGTGAACGCAAACCGCAACATCGCGCGTTCTTCCAACCCCGTCGGTGTCACGCCCACCTCCTCCTGCGTCTCGCGCACCGCGGCCTGCAACGGCGTTTCGCCCGGTTCGATCCGTCCGCCCGGCGCGTTCACCTTGCCCGCGCCAAGCCCGCGTTTTTTGTGAATCAACAGCGCATTGCCGTCGCGCACCACAAACGTCAGCACCGCGCGATCCACGATCTTCCACGCGTCCCAATCCTGCGTCCGCTCCACGCCCTGCGCATCCAAAAACCGCACCGCTCCCGGCACAAACCGCGGTCGCGAAAACTCCGAAGAAATACGATCACTCATGCCCGCAAAGCATACCCCAAACCCGCCGTTGATGTCGAGCCATTCGCCAAGGGTGTGGCGGTGCTGCTGTGCTGCGCCTCTTCCGTTATCAGCCAATTTTCTCAATCGCCCTCACGGTGATCGTCTATGATGGCATGCGGCGATTTATCGCCGCACACGCGATGTAGCGGTGAGTGGGTTAATTTTCCAGTGTTTTATATTCCAACGCCGCTCGCGCTGTTGGCCACACCTCAAAGGATGAAAGCCTTGCACCATTCGCGCAGAGCAACGCCCTGCGACACCGACGCGCATATCGCACAAGCACAACGGGGCGAGATGACCCGCCGAGAACTAAAATCACGCGACACCCGCGCAAACCGCCTCGTGGCGTGGCACGCCCTCTGCCACGCCACAGCCGCGAAGGACTCGACACACGTCCAAGGTTTGATGTATGCTTTGGGTATTCATTGAACATCCGTTTGTTGAAGGAGGTTTGTTATGACACGGTCGAAAATCAGTTTTGGCGAAGTCATCGCATTGACGTTGACAATGACTTTCGCCATCTTGTCGCTGGCGCCGGCGCAGGTCGCGGCGATGCGCGCGGCGAAACAAATGGATATTAAAAACAAGGGACGCGCGGTGTGGCTACACATTGTATCCGCCAACACAGAACGCGAAATTCTTGATTTGACGCCACTCTGGCCGGGGGATTTGCACGAGGCGAAAGTAAAGAAATTTGACTCCGCCGAAGCGTATTTTCTTTTTCTGCTGTCGGATGGAGACGGCGAAAAGATCGCGCCTTTGCCTGATCGTATTGTCTCGGATTTCCAGCCGGAGATGTTGGTGGATGACGACATCGAAGCCGCGAAGGGGCCGGAGTTGCCGCCGGAAGCGAACATGTGGCATGTGGTGTGCGTCAACGACGGGATGGAGGCGGAGGTTCCGTTTCTCATCACGCGCAACGTCAAGGCGTCGGACATTCGTTATCCGGACGAGGCGCAACTGATGAATCCGGAAAAAAGCGGGCGCGTGGCGTTAAAGGAAGGCATCAAACCGCTTGGCGCCGAGCGCGCGGTTTGGGTGACGCGCGGCGGAAGCGTGCAAGAGGCGGCGGTCGGAGAGCTCACGGTGGCGCGGATTTGTCCGGTGGCGAAGGGGGAGGAGTCCGAGACGACGTTGAAGGTTTTGCCGGCGCAAAACGGCTACCACTAAGCTCAGGGTAACAGCGAGAGAGGTGACAATTTTATAGATTTGTGCTATTCTTCACCCTGACCTTACAAAACAGGGAAAAACCATGCCAAAATGCAAAAAATGTGGTTCAACAACGGCAGTGAAAAATGGCATCGTTGCCGGACGACAACGCTACAAATGCAAAGCCTGCGGATGCAATTTCCGTGAAGGTGACGACCGAACCAATTCAAAAATAGCAGCCAAAAAGGCACTCTGCTTCTTGTTCTATGCCATGTCCAAAGGGTCGTATCGGATGATCGGCCGCATTCTGAATATTCACCATACGCTCGTTTACCGCTGGATTCGCGCGTTTGGGGAGGCGTTGCCGGAGCCGAAAATCGCGGGCGATATCATGCAGATGGAATTTGATGAGATGTGGCATTTCATCGGCTCAAAAAAAACAAGCTTTGGCTCATCAAGGCCGTTGACCGTGGCACACGCCGAACTGTGGCCTGAGTACCCGGCGATCGTGATTCTGCAACCTTCAAACGACTTTACGACAAGATGCGGCATTTGACAAATTGCACGTTTTACACGGAATTGGGCGGCATTTGCCAAGGTCCTTCCCCGGAAGCGCCATGTTATTGTGAAAGCTCACACCCTTGCGATCGAACGTGACAACAGCAATACCCCATTTGGGGCGATTCGCGCGACGTACAAAAGTCGTTTCACACGACGTGCAGATGGTGGACTTGACCTGACGCATTTGGCATGCGGTCACAACGACAAATCTCTTTGTCCAACTTCAGAAAGTGACGTCATCTATATTTGAATAATCACTCTCTTGTTTTGTTGCCTTGGGGACACGTCTTTGGAAAGCGCTGGTTGCACTCTGATTTTGTGAACATGTCCCACCTGCACGTTTACAAATTTTGGATGGAGCTGGTCAGCAATGGAGGCGTCAACATCAAGCCCACATCGTAATTCGTTTTTTGATACAATCCCTGCATGACGTGCCGCCCATTTTGGTCAAACCGAAAACGGCGATCGCGTCACTTTCATCGCTCACATCTTCACCAACCCCCACACACCATGACCACACCCGCCACACCAAACTCCACCTGGTTCACCGACGCCCGCTTCGGCATGTTCATCCACTGGGGCCTCTACGCCCTCGGCGCCCGCCACGAATGGCTCATGCACAACGAGCAAATCCCGCCCGCCGACTACGAAGCCCGCTACCTCCACCGCTTCAACCCTGACCTCTACGACCCCCACGCTTGGGTTCAGGCCGCCGCCGACGCCGGCATGAAATACATCGTCATCACCGCCAAACACCACGAAGGCTTCTGCCTCTGGGACTCCGCCTTCACCGACTACAAAGCCACCAACTCCCCCGCCAAACGCGACCTCCTCCGCCCCCTCCTCGACGCCGCCCGCAGCCGCGGCCTTCGCGTCGGCCTCTACTACTCCCTCCTCGACTGGCACCACCCCGACTACATCATCGACACCCGCATCGGCCCCCTCCGCAACTCCACCCCCGAACAACTCGCCAGCCTCAACAAAGACCGCGACCAATCCCGCTACACCGCCTACCTCCACAACCAGGTTCGCGAACTCCTCACCCACTACGGCCACATCGACCTCATGTGGTTCGACTTCTCCTACCCTCCGTCCGCCGACCAACCCCAGGACGACTTCACCCTCGGCAAAGGCCGCCTCGCCTGGGACTCCCAGCGCCTCCACGACCTCGCCCGCCAACTCCAGCCCCACCTCCTCATCAACAACCGCCTCGACCTTCCCTTCCCCCCCGACTTCATCACCCCCGAACAATACCTCCCTGTCCGTCCGCCCACTCTCCCCGACGGCACCCTCGTCCCCTGGGAAGCCTGCCAAACCTTCTCCGGCTCCTGGGGTTACCACCGCGACGAATCCACCTGGCGCGACACCCCCGAGCTCCTCCGCACCCTCATCTCCTGCGTCTCCAACTCCGGCAACCTCCTCCTCAACGTCGGCCCCACCGCCCGCGGCCAGCTCGATCCCCGCGCCCTCGCCCGCCTCCGCGACATCGCCGCCTGGATGCACCAACACGCCCCCGCCATCCACGGCTGCACCTCCGCCCCTGCATTCCCCGCCCCGCCTCCCAACACCCTCTACACCTACAACCCCGCCCTCAACCGCCTCTACCTCCACATCCTCGCCTGGCCCTACAAATTCCTTCCCCTTCCCGGTCTCGCCGACCGCGTCGCCTACGCCCAGCTCCTCCACGACGCCTCCGAAGTCAAAACCGGCCTCGAAGACTGGTTCATCCACCAGGGCCTCGACAAACAACTCCCCCCCAACACCCTCTTCCTCAACCTTCCCGCCACCGCTCCCCACGACATCCCCGTCCCCGTCGTCGAGCTCTTCCTCAAATAAAAAAGCTCCCCGCGTCGTGGGGCCGGGAGGACAAAGACCACCAACCAAGTTAAAAAGAAAAACCCCCAGAGGCCCGAGAAACAACCAACACCCGCCCCCCGCAGACCTGGCCTCACGCGACACCCCCCCCCC
>JAVBOU010000182.1:0-12615 GCA_031550185.1 Kiritimatiellia bacterium
ACAAACGAAAATCATAAACGCATGCGACCAAGTCAAACGCCTGTCCACTGTCCGGCGCGCCCGGCGGTCGCGCCCCACCTTTAACGGAGTCTTTTCATGGCCGATTTTCTTGCCAGCGAATTCACACCCGCCGCCGCTGAAACAGCGCGCTTCCACATCATCCCCGCACCGATGGAGGTCAGCGTCTTCTACGGTCACGGCGCCGCCAACGGCCCGCGCGCGATCCTCGACGCCTCGCAACAACTGGAGGCCTTTGACGGCGACGGCATACCGGGTTATTACGGGATCCACACCACGCCGTTTGTCGCGCCCAGCGACGGCGACACCGCGAGTCCTTCCGGCTGGCTCGACGCGATTGAGCGGCGCGTGGCAGAGGCCCTGCATTGCCACGCGACGCCCATTGTTTTGGGCGGCGAGCACACGGTGACGCTTGGCTCGGCGCGCGCCTTCAAGAAGGCGGGACGCAAGATTGGGTTTCTCCATTTCGACGCGCACGCGGATTTGCGCAACACCTATGAGGGTTCGCCATTTTCGCACGCCTGCGTGATGCGCCGCGTCCATGAGCTCGGTTTTCCGGTGGTTCAGTTCGCGACGCGCGCGTATTGCCTGGAGGAATACGAATACCGCAAAACCAACCCGACCACGCTTCGCGCCTTCGACGCCGTGATGCTGGCAAACGGCGAGGTGCCGAATGATTTTCTGCCCGCAAATTTCCCGGAAGAGCTTTTCGTCAGCTTTGACGTTGACGCCTGGGATCCGTCGCTGATGCCCGCGACCGGCACGCCCGTGCCCGGCGGACTCGATTGGTTTGCCGCGCTGGGCCTGATTCGAGCCGCCGCCAAAACCCGCCACATTGTCGGCGCGGACGTGGTCGAGCTCGCGCCTATTCCGCTGCTGCCCCACGCGGACTTCACTGCGGCACGCATGGTCTACGCGCTCATGGGTTTGATTGAGCCGTCGGACGGCATACGCCTGTGACCCGCGCTTAGAGTTCGCGGACAACGCCAATGAAGAGGAGGGTTCCGTCGCGGTCGTGCAGGGTGAAGGCGAACGGATGGTCGGCCTTGAAGTCGATGACGTCGCCCTGAGGAAGGCGGACGCTGGTGACGCCGATGACGGCGGTCGCGGCGGCGGCTTCGGTGCCTGTTTCATTCACGTCAATGAAGGTGCCTTGGATCACGTCGTCGATGAAAAAGGAATCGCCTTCAAAAATATTTGAGAAGTCGGCCTGCGGCGTAAAGGCGTCGCGAATGCCGAGACTTTGAAGGGATTTTTTGAGGGAACCGTTCCAGGCGAGCTTGAATTTGGGAAGCGCGAGACGAACGCGGGCGGGCTGGAGGTTTTGACCCATGTCCTTGGCAATGAGGAAGTAAGGATTGTCGAGATCGTTGGTGCGTGGCAGGAAGAGGTTCATGACACAACCGCCGCGATACGGGAGTTGAAGGATTTGGACGTCGTCGATTTCCGCGTAGGAGAGTTGGCGCTCAAGGTGCATCATGTCGACTTCGCGCGTGGCGCCGGAGAGGCTGGTGAACAATTCGCGGCGGGTGTTGCGGACCTCAAAGGGAAAGACCCATCCGGCCTTGAAATAAAGGGCGTTGACGAGCACAAGGCGGGTCATGGCGCTGAGGCTTCCGGGTGACAAAAGATTGGGAATCTTGTCGCGGGTTTTTTCGGACACCCACTGATTGATGGTGTTGCGGGCCGGCTCGGTGTCGGTGAAATCGACGGTTGCGATGTCGGCGGAAAAATCGTCGGCGAGCTGCTGTTGGAAGCCGGGCTTGAGCTTGGAAGCCACGTGGCAGAAGAGAGCGTTTGCCACGTCGAGATCGAAGTCGTTGCCGCCGGCGGGACGCAGCGGACGAAGATTGCCGAGCGCCATGTGGAGTTCGTCGCGGGTGGTTCCAACGGCGCCGGCCTGGGTCATCTGCATGGCGATGACGGCACTGACGGGCGAGACGACGAGGTTGGCGTTGCGGCCGGAATCGGCGTCGAGCTGGTCGAAAAGTTTGAGGCCGATGTTGTCCTGCGCGAGGGCTGTGGCGGCCAGGAGAGGAGCGAGGAGACAGATTTTCATGTGGATCCTTGGGTTGGGGTTTAGTTCCACTTCATGCGGTCGAGGGTGCGGTAGGAGATGGCTTCCTGAAGGTGTTCTTCGGCGATTTGATCAGCGGCGTCCATGTCGGCAATGGTGCGGGCAACTTTGAGAATGCGGTCGTAGGCGCGTCCGGTGAGACCCATTTCCTCCATCGCCATTTTGAGCAGCGTAGCGCCGCCGGACGTGAGGACGCAATGGCGGTGGACTTCGCGGGGACGCATGTGGGCGTTGCATGTGGGGCCGCCGCTGCCGAAGCGTTGCGTTTGGCGCGAACGGGTTTGCACGACGCGTTCGCGGATGGCGGCGGAGGATTCGGCGGGCGCGGTGCTGCTCATTTGCTGGTAATGAACGGCGGGAACGTTGATGTGAATGTCGATGCGGTCAAGCAAGGGGCCGGAGATTTTGTCGCGATAGCTTTGCACGCGCACGGGCAGGCAGCGGCACTCGCGCTTGGGGTCGCCAGCATAACCGCAGGGGCAGGGATTCATCGCCGCCACGAGCATGAAGCGGCTTGGAAATTTCGCGGTGCCGGAGGCGCGGGTGATGGTGACGTGGCCGTCCTCAAGCGGCTGGCGCAACACCTCCAGAACGTTGCGCGGAAATTCCGGAAGCTCGTCGAGAAACAGCACGCCGCCGTGTGCGAGGCTGACTTCGCCGGGCGAGAGATGCATGCCGCCGCCAAGCAATCCAACGTCCGACGCGGTGTGGTGCGGCGAACGAAACGGGCGTTGCGTAAGCAGCGACTGATGTGCGGGAAGCGCGCCCGCGACCGAATGAATTTGCGTGGATTCGAGCGCCTCGTCCAGCGTCATCGGCGGCAGGATCGAGGGAATGCGACGCGCCATCAGGCTCTTGCCGCAACCCGGGCTGCCGATCATCAGCACGCCGTGGCCGCCGCTGACCGCGACCTCAAGCGCGCGTCGCGCAAGCACCTGGCCTTTGACCTCCGAAAAATCGTCATGGCTCTCGAGCTGCGTGTTGCACATGTCGGCAAGGTTCACCTTCGTCGGCAGCAGCGCGATTTTACCCTCGAGAAAATCCACCGCCTCGCGCAAGTTTGCGACGCCGTAAACCTCCAGCCCGTCGACGACCGCGGCCTCCTCGGCATTTTCGCACGGCACGAGCACGCCCTTGAAGCCGCGTTTGCGCGCCATGATCGCAATGGGCAGCACGCCGCGCACACGACGCACCTCGCCGCTGAGCGCAAGCTCGCCAACGACCACATACGCGCTGACATTCGCGCGCGGTTCGATCGCCTCGGTCGCGAGCAGAATGCTCAGCGCAATGGGCAAATCAAAGCTCGGCCCCTCCTTGCGCACATCGGCCGGCGCGAGATTCACCGTCATGCGGCAGGGACTGAAAGAGAGCGCGGAGTTGCCGATCGCCGTCCACACGCGATCCTTGCTCTCGCGCACCGCAGCATCCGGCAGACCCACGACAATCATCAGCGGGTCGCCCATCCGCGCGCTGGCCTCGATCTCCACCTCAAAGGCCTCGACGCCGGCCACGCCACCTGAATAGACCTTGGCCAAGCCCATCTTACGCCTCCGGGATCGACGCCTTGCCGAGCGCCAGCGTCATCGGCTGAAAGACCAGCGGCGTCCAGCGCTCGTCGCGCTCGCCCTTCACGTTGCGATACACCGCCTCCATGAACGCCGTCGCGCGGATGCCCTCGTCGATCTGCGGATACATCGCGACGCCCGGATCCTTCTCCTGCTTCAACGCGAGCAGGCGGTCCGCAAACGCGTCGTAAATCGACACCAGCGCGCGGAAGTACGGCGCCTCCAAACCAAACGGCATCTTCACATCCGCGGGCACCGTGATCTCATCCAGTGGGCCGGGCTTCGCCTGCATCACCTTCGTCTCGTCGTCCACGCCGTGAAAGACCAGCAAGTCCGGCCGGTCCAGCCGCCAGAAAAACGCGCCCTTGTCGCCGTACATGTCAATCTTCAAACGATTCCAGCGACCCACCGCGACCTGGCTCGTGACGATCAACCCCTTGATGTTTTTGTCCAGGCGCACCATCGCCGTGCTGTCATCGTCCAACACGCGGCCCGCCACAAACGTGTGCAAGTCCGCGTTCACCTCGCGCAGCGGCACGCCCGCGAGAAACTCCAGCAAATGCGCGCAGTGCATCCCGATGTCCATCATCGAGCCGCACACGCCGCAGCGTCGCTGATCCGTGCGCCAGCTCGCGTGGCGGTTGCCCTGCGTCTCCAGCCGCTGCGCCAGCCAACCCTGCGGATACGTGATGACGATCTTGCGCAAATTGCCGATCGCGCCACGCCGCAGTAGCACGCGCGCCTGGCGGATCATCGGAAACGCCGAATACGTGTACGTCACGCACAACTCGCGCTTCACGTCCATCATCTTGCGTTTCAAGTTCAGCGCCTCGTCCAAATTCGTCGTCATCGGCGCCTCCGTCAACACGTGAAAGCCCGAATCAAACGCCGCCATCGCGATCGGATAATGCATCGAATTCGGCGCCACAATCGAAACAAAATCCGGCTCCGCCTCGCCCGGCCGGTGCGACTCGCGACGCAACATGTCGCGATACGCGCCATAAACCCTTCCGGGCAGCATGCCCATCGCCTTGCCGCTTTCATACGAACGCTGGCGCGTCGAGCCAAACGATCCCGTGACAAAATCGATTTTCCCCGTCGCCGTCGCCGCCGCGCGGTGCACCGGTCCCATCCACGACTCGTCTCCACCTCCAATCATCGCCATGCGCAACTTCTTTTGCATCTCCATATGAGACATCCTTTCATTGGCTCCCTTTCTACGTTTTTTCAGGCACCCTTGCCGGAAGGAGATTCCAATTAGGAATGATATTACACCCGTCGGGGGCATAAAGCAATTCTTTTTCACATTCACGCCTTGAGATGGCTGAGAAGCGCGCAGAGATCGCAACCGGAACGGGCGGCGAGACAGAAGTTGTTCCAGATTTGAAGCAGGCCCTGCTGGCGCAAACCGGAGGCGGCGTAGAGCGCGGGATTATGGTCGCGGCCAAAGAGACGGAAGGCTGTTTCGCGCATGGGCGCGGACATGTTTTCGGGCGGCAACACGGGAATGCGCTCCGCGGGCAAGGGCGTTTCGGCAAGACGCGCGGGCAGAAAAACGTTGTTCAAAATCGCGGCGATGCGTCCGCTCCCAAGCAACGATGAGGGCGCGACAGCGGGTTGCGTCAGCGAGAGACGCGACTCGATGTCGGGCCAGTGCGCGTGGCTGGAAAAGATGTGCGCGGCGCGGTGGATCCACTGACGCGAGGCAAAGGCGTTGACGTCGAGCGTGGCGAGTTGATCGTAGAGCGGCGGTTGCGACGTGACCAAGACAACCGCGGCGGCGAGCCGGCGGAAGGGCGCGTTTTGCGGCCGGCCCGAATGATCCCACGCAAGCACCGGCCACTCGTCATGCGGTGTGTTGGCCCACCAAAAATCCCAGAGACGGCGGAGAAGCGCGCGCGATCCGGCGTCCTGCGTGTCGTCGGGCGAAGGAAGCAACCGCGCGAGACCGAGAAGTTTGGCGAGATGCAATTCACGCGGCGCGTCGGGCCATGCGTCGGGCGGGTAGAGTTGCGCAAGCTGGCGAAAGGACGCGGCGTTGTTTTTGTAACCGAGCGCGCCAAAGAAGTCCTCGTAGAAAAGCCGCGGCGGCGTGTTGTGGCGAAGGCGTTCGCGGAAGCGCGCGACCTTTGCGGCGAGGCGGTAGCAACCCGCGGCGTCAAGCAGACGTTCGGCATGTGCCGCAGGCAACTTTCGCAACGCCTCTTCGCACGGACGCGGCGCGGGCGGAAAGAGCGCGTGCGGATAAAGCGTCACGTCGATTTCGTCAAACGAAAACGCGGGAATTTCCGCCAGCAACGGCGCGAGCGCAACGCAATGCGCGCAGACCGGAAGCGTCGCGGGCCGCGCGCCGGGATAGTATGTGACGTGCGCGATGACGTTGGCGTAAAGTGGATTTTTGTGGTGCTGATGCGCGGCCCAATCCTGCGGATGCACATGCACCTCGATGTCGCCGCGAAACGTCCGCCGATCCTTGCCCACGCGCACGACCGCGTTCAAAAAATCCGGCCCCGCCTCAAGGTTCCACGTGCCCGCGTCCACCACTTCGATGGCCTCGCCCGTCTCCGCGTCGCACAACTTCGGACGCAACGCCGGATCGTACCACACGCATTGCAAATGCCGCTCCGTCCACGTGCGCGGCGCCTGCTCATGCACCGACGGCTCGCGCAGCGTGGCGGCCTCCGCCGTCCCGCCACACGCGTTCAACAGATGCGCGTAGAACGTGACCAGATGCTCCATACATTATGCCAGCGAAATCATTTGCACGAGTTCTTCATAACGGTCGTGAACCGCCTGGAACGTCAGCGTTTCCAGCGCGTTGAAACTGAAATCCTCCACGCCGAAACTCGCCACCACCGACGCGTGGAGCAACGCCTTGCGCATCAGTTGCGGCGTCACCGGCGCGTTCGCGTGCGCGATGTAACCCATGAACGCGCCCGCGTACATGTCGCCCGCGCCGGTCGGATCCACCACGCTTCGCACCGGGTACGCCGGCACGATCGCCATGCTCCCGTCCTGCGCGAAAAACAGCGCGCCGTGCTCGCCTTTCTTGATGATCAGGTAGCGCGGCCCCATCTCCAAAATCACCTTCGCGCAATCGCGCAGATGATGCGCCTCGGAGAGCAGCCGCGCCTCCTCGTCGTTCAGCAGCAGCACGTCCGCGCGCGCGGTCACCTTCAGCAACTCCTCCCGCGCCACGTTGATCCACAGGTTCATCGTGTCCAGCGCCACAAACGGTTTGCCCGTCAGCTGCTCCAGCAGCGACAACTGGATTTGCGGCTGCATGTTGCCCAAAAACACAAACGGCACACCGCGAAAATGAGCCGGCAACACCGGGTTAAACTTCTCCAGCACGCCCAGCTCCGTCTTCAGCGTCGTGCGCGAAATCATGTCCTCGTGATACACACCCGACCAGCGAAACGTGTGCCCCGCAATCTGCTCAATTCCCGAAAGGTCGATGCCGAACTTTTGGTAGCGCGCGAAAAACGCCTCCGGAAAATCGGTTCCAATGATTCCCACCGCGCCCGGATGCGTGAAGAACGACGCCGCCGCGCACGCGTACGAAACGCTCCCGCCGAGCATACTTTTGCGCGTCTCCTTCGGCGTCGTGATGTCATCGATGCCGATCGATCCGGCGATCCAGAATTGTACTGTGTTGTCCATAAAATTCCTTTGCAAGGTGATGGCGACAGCATAACACAACCCGACGCCGCATTAAAGTCCAACCTCGCGTTTCACTGCTCTTCAAAGGTGTCGAGCAAATCGTCGGGCGTGAGTTCGGAGAGTTCGCCGTTTTCCTCAAGCGCGCGCAACGCTTGCTCGGCGGGCGTGAGGTGACGCTTGGACTTGTTGCAATGGTCGCAGGCCGGGACGACATTGCCGCGTGTCGACGTGCCGCCGCGCGAGACGGGAATGATGTGATCCATGGTGAGCGCGGAGGCGGAAAAACGCTTGTGGCAATAGTGGCATTCGCCGCGCTGGAGCAACGCCTTCCACCAGTTGGACTGGCGGAGTTCGCGGGCTTTCCGGCGTTCGCGCGCGACATGCGCGGGATCGGGATTAAGCGGTATCCAGTCCTTATCCATTCAAAATGTCTTCGAGTTTTTTAACGTGCAAAAGCTCGGCGTTGGCGAGCGCGGTGAGCGTGTGCTTCACCTCGGGAATCGGCGAGGCCTTTGCAAAGGCGAGGTAGAAGGCGGCGGTGGCGCGCTCGTGCTCAATGGCGTGCTGCAACGGTGGACGGTCGGCCTCGGCGACGTCGAAGCGCAACGCGTCCTCCGCTGCAATCTGCTCGTCGAGCGGATGGTCGAGCGCGTCGAGCGCATGCTCCTCGGAGAGCTTGGTGAGCCGCGCGAAATGCGTTTCTTCATCAACGGCAAGCTCTTCGAAAAGCCGCCTGGCGCGCGGCGATTCGGCCTTTTCCGCCAGCAGACGGTAGTCCGTAAACGCCGCGCGCTCGAACTCCGCCGCACGCGCGAGAAGGAAGCGGCCGAGCACGCCGATTTCAACGCGCGCCGTCTCAGGCGTCGCTTTCAGTTCAGCCTTGTTCAAGCCCTCGCGCAGCATGAGGACGCCGAAGAGGAGAAAGAGCGCGCCGCCCGCAAGCTTCAAAACACGCGGAGAAACAAAGCGATTCAGCACAGAGCCCGCGAGCACGCCGATCGCCGTGGAGAGTGTGAGCGCGAGCGCGCCCGCGAAAAAAATGGTCCATCGCGACGACGCGTTGGCGGACTGCGACATGACGGCGAGCTGCGTTTTATCGCCGAGCTCGGCAACGAAGATAAGGCAAAAAGTGCCGATAAATAAAGACCAATTCATGAGTTGAGAGTTTCGCAGAGCGACGATTTGAGGTCAAGTGAAAAGCGAATCATAACGATGCGCGCATCATCATCGCGCCAACTTCTTTCGAGACATTGCATTTTTTTATTGCAAGAATCACGCGTTCTTCGTATAAGGTAGTCATCTTTTGCATCCGGCGCATTGGCCACAGGTAAAACGTCGTTGTACAACGCGTGATCTATCAAGTGATAGACTTACGTTCTGAAAGCGGACCAATGCCCGGTGCACGAAACAAGGAAGTAGTCCCATGCCAGCAACGAAGAAACCCGCTGCTAAGAAAGCCCCTGCGAAAAAGGCCGCCGTGAAAAAGTCGCCTGCGAAGAAGGTCGCTGTGAAGAAGTGCGCGCCCTGCGCGACGAAATGCGCCGTGAAGAAGGCTCCTGCGAAAAAGGCCGCTGTGAAGAAGGCGCCTGCGAAGAAAGCCGCTGCGAAGAAGTAATGGCATTGGCTGTTTCCGTGTTTGCGGCGTCACCAGGTACCTGGTGACGCCGCATTCGTTTTGCCTGGCGTGGCAGAGCTCGGCCTCTGCCACGCCAGGCAAGTGTTGCAGCATGAGGATGAATCACGTGGTGAAAATTGTTTCGCAATCCGCTTGTGCGCGCCGCGCCGATGTGCTATATTGCATTGTTTCTATTTGTAGAAACAATTTTCAGCACGCGCTTTTTGCCAGGAGACTTCCATGACCGAACAACCAACACCACACTTCATCCCGTCCGCACTTCCGCTGCACCGTCAGGTGCCGGACGCGCACGGCTACTTTGGAAAATTCGGCGGCGCGTTCATTCCGCCCGCGCTCCAGAAGCAAATGGATGAGATCGACCGCGCGTATCAGCGCATCTGCCGCAGTCATGATTTCATCCGCGAGTTGCGCAGCATCCGCAAACACTTCCAGGGCCGCCCCACGCCGGTCTACTACTGCAAGAACCTCAGCAACAAAACCGGCGGCGCGCGCATTTACCTCAAGCGCGAGGACCTCAATCATTCCGGCGCGCACAAGCTCAACCACTGCATGGGCGAGGCGCTCCTCGCGCAGTACCTCGGCAAGAAAAAGCTCATCGCGGAAACCGGCGCCGGCCAGCATGGCGTCGCCCTTGCCACGGCGGGCGCGTACTTCGGCATCCCCGTGGAAATCCACATGGGCGAGGTCGACATCACGAAGGAGCATCCCAACGTCGTGCGCATGAAAATTCTCGGCGCAAAGGTCGTCCCCGTGTCCGCCGGATTGCGCACGCTCAAGGAGGCGGTGGACTCCGCGTTCGCCGCTTACCTTCAGGATCCGGAGAACAGCATTTACTGCATCGGTTCGGTGGTCGGGCCGCATCCGTTTCCGCTCATGGTGCGCGAGTTCCAGCGCGTTGTCGGCGTCGAGGCGCGCGAGCAATTTTTGGAGATGACCGGCGAGCTGCCCGACAATGTCGTCGCCTGCCTTGGCGGCGGTTCCAACGCGATGGGCATCTTCTCCGGCTTTCTCGATGACCCGGTCGAACTCCACGGCGTCGAACCACTCGGTCGCGGCGCGAAACTCGGCGACCACGCCGCTTCGCTCACGTACGGACGCGAGGGTACGATGCACGGCTTCCACTCGATCATGCTGGCCGATGACAAGGGCGAACCCGCGCCCGTCTATTCCGTCGCCAGCGGACTCGATTATCCGAGCAGCGGTCCCGAGCACGCGTACTTAAAATCGATCGGCCGCACGATCATCGGCACCGCGACGGACGAGGAGGCGCTCGACGCCTTCTTCCGTCTCTCGCGCCTTGAGGGCATCATCCCCGCGCTCGAAAGCGCCCACGCCGTCGCCTACGCGGTCAAGCTCGCGAAGGAGCGTCCGCAACAGGACATCCTCGTCAACCTCAGCGGCCGCGGCGACAAGGACATCGACTTTGTGATGGAAAAGTACGGCCACTACGCCGAGCGGGAATATTGAAAGCGTTTCGTGGCGTGGCAGGAGTCTTGCCACGCCACGAGAAACCAAGACGCGCGGAGGAGTTTGCTCCTCTGCGCGTCTTGTGTTGGAATGCTACAAAATTAATACGTGATGCCGGTTGCTGGCGGCGCCCAGGTTACGTTATATCTCGCCCATGCGAAATAAAAACTCGTTTTTCCCACATTGGCTCTGTATGCGGAGATTTGGAGAATGCAGGCGTCACCCCGGGCAAGGGCGGCATCCGTGGCAAAATACTCAAAGCCTCCCGCCGGAGGATTGTTGTTGTCGTTTACCAGCGTCGTGCGCGTGCCATTGCGGTGCTGTTCGATGGTAAAAACATTGCCGCCCTCGCGCGACCGGAAGAGCCGCATGATTATTGTGGAATACAACGCTCGCACATATGTTGGCTGCTCATTTCCAATTCCCGTCCTTTGCAGGTAAAAGACCTGTGTGCTCAACCATCCCGGGTCGACCCATGCATGGGGCATGTCACCATCCACCTCCCCCACCCATCCGGCCGTAGAGGTCTGGGTGCCGCGCAAAGCATCCCTGGGATTCGTCCAGTCAACCGTTGCCCCAGGCTGAAGGTCATTGTAATAATATTGCTTGTACTCGCGCACCTCGGCGGTGAAGGAGGGGGAGGTCAGCGTCAGGGCGGGCGATGTCCCGGTGACCTGCACGGTGGCGTAAAGCTGGTAGCGGCCCACGGAAGTGCCGGCCGGGATGGTGACTTGGCGGTTGGCCGGGTTGAAGGACATGGCCCAAGCCGCACCCGACGAGCCTGTCCCCGACGGCAACGCATTGCCCGCAACTCCGGACTTGTAGGCCCGCGCATTGTAGGTGGTGAACGTCAGTTCCGCGCCGGCAGGAGACACTTGCCCGACAGGAATGGTGGCAGTTTGTGCCGAACTGTTGACAAATGTGATGTTGGCAGGCGCACCAAGGTAGGCCCAGCGCGCGTAAAGGGTGTGGTTGTTTTGCACCGCGACCGTCGTTGTGGAAAGCACCTGCGTGCCGGCGGTTGCGTCGGTCCACCAACCGGCGAAAGTGTAACTGGCGTGCGATGCGGTTGGCAGGTTGCCGTAGGCTTCGTTCCCCATGACGTCCTTCGCCGTGAAGGACGCGTTGCCAATGCCGGGGTCGAACGTCACGTTCAGTCGTTGCGCGACGCTGACCGTGACGGCGAGATGTTGCGTGGCGAGTCCGTTGGACGGCGCCGCGCTGAGAGAAAAATGGTAAGTGCCCGGCGCCGTGCCTTTGGCAACCGTCACCGTGCGCGACGCGGAAGCAAAAGAGATACCCGCCGGCATCCCGGACGCGGCGTAGGTGAAGCTCACCTCCTCGCCGGACGCGGCGTGAACAACGAAGGTGTTCGCCACATCGTTCGTGACGGTGACGCTGAACGCGGGAGGAATCCAATTCACCACATTCGCCGTCCATTGCGCGTAGAGAAAGTGATCGCTGGTCTCTGTGACGGTCGTCCCCGCCGTCACCTCAACGCCGTCTGTCAGTGTCGTAAACCAACCGGCAAAGGTGTAACCGCCCGCGCGCGTCACATCGGGAAGGTCGCCATAGGGTTCGCCCACGGTGACGTGCTTCATTTCCGGATCCGGCTCGACACCTTCGTTTGCGTCAAACGTCACCCAGACCTTTTTCATCACATCCGCAACCAGCCGAAAAAAGCGCATCGGCGCGCCGTCTGCGGGAAGGGTCACGTCCGTGATGTGCTTCGCCACGTTCGTCACCGACGCCCATTGCACTTCCGGCCGCAGCGAATCCTTCGCGTGAACCTGCAAGCCGACAATCTCCGGCCGTGCGCCGTAATCCTCCCACGCGAGGAAGACGTTCTCCGCCGTGACGGTGAAGTTGGTGATGGACAGCGCGGTTTGCGCGGCAGTTTGGCCCGCCGCAAAGAAAGCGACAACACTCGCCAGCGGCAAGAGTGCCGTGAGTCGTTGTATATTTTTCATGATCCGTGTTCCTTGTTGGATTTTGTGATGTTGGCCTGGCATAATCACCAAAAGAGAGGGTTAATATATCAAATACGGCATCACATTGTCAAACAATAGACTTGTTCCAAAACCTGAACATGGAGGGCGAGCGTCCTCGCGAGCCGCACGAAGAGGCCCGGGTGATTTGCTGAATGGCCGCACATTGTTTGCTGAAACCCTCCTGTTGCGGCTCGCGAG
>JAVBOU010000064.1:0-9325 GCA_031550185.1 Kiritimatiellia bacterium
GCCCCCACTCCTGTATCTCGGTCAAACACCCCTCGCTGGGTTTAATTAAATTTTTTCTTGTTTAAATTTCTAACCCCCCCCCCAAAAACTTCCCCCGGCGGGTGGGGGGGTGGCTGCTCTCCTCCCCCGCCACGTTCAAGGGTAAACTGAAATTTTCTTCGTCCTCACATGCAAAAGGAAGTGCTTTTGCCTTGGCATCGCGCACGCCGCGCTTGACTTTTGGGCAAAATTCCTTTATATATCGCCACGTTTTCGAGCGGGCGTAGTTCAATGGTAGAACTCCAGCCTTCCAAGCTGGCCACGAGGGTTCGATTCCCTTCACCCGCTCCATTTATTTTTCGGGGGGATAGCCGTACGCGCGGAGCATGTCACCCGCGCGTTTTTCAATCAACGCGACCTCGTCGCCGGAGAGCTCCTTTTTCCATTTGCCGCGTCCGTCAAAAATCGGCTGGTTGATTTGCCAGTTGCGGTACTGGAGATGGTCGGCCTCGTTTTCGGAGGTGGGCTTGTTCAGATCCTTGGAGTAATAGGCGCGCGGGCGTTCGTGGAAATTTTTGACCGCCTCTTCGTAAGGTTCGTCGAGGAAGCGCAGAATGCTTTCAATCGTGGCGTCGCTTTGCGCGACCAGCGCCTCGTAGGTGAATTTCATGACGCGCGGATGGTTCCAAAATTGTTCGCCGATGCGGTTGTCGTTGATCCAGCGGTCTATGCCTTCTTCCAACGTGTTGCCGCGTTTTTTCAGCGAGCTGGCGACGTCGCGTCCGTCGCGGATGATGAGCAAAAATTGTCCTTCTGGAAAGCGTTCGAGGAGCTGCTCCAAATAGCGCACGTTGCCGGGGGTTTTTTCGACCCAGCGGCGGCGATGGTGGAGGTGCGTGAGCGTGTCGAATTTGCGGTAGACGGTGTCGGGCGCGCGCGATTCGCCGCAGCGGCTTTCGTAGGGCACGGCGTAGAGCGCGGAGTGTTCGCCGAGGATGCGCAACACGAGCGACGTGCCGCTGTGTCCGCACCCGAGGATGAAGATGGGTTTGCGGCAGGGCTTCGCGCCGAGCAGGCGGACAAGTCCCCACGCAAGGTCGATGCGCAATTTGCGGCGCCATTTGTGCTCGTTCCACTTGCCTTTGTCGAGCCACTTTTCAATCCGTTTTTTCAGCATGTCGTTGTCCCTAGAAAAATTTCTTCAACAGTCCAAGGATGCCCTGTTTCCACGGCACGCGGTGCGAAATGCCCGACGCCTTCGCGAACGAATCGCGATGCTCGAGATACCATTTGTAGTTGCGCAGCAACGCGTCTTTGTTCGAATGTTTCGGCGCATAACCCAGCACGCGTTCGGCCTTTTCAATGCTCACAAATGAATCTTCGCACGCGGTTTCGTAAACCCATTTGTACAACGGCGAGAGGTGAAAAAATTCGAGAATCCGCAACGCCCAGATCACCGGGCCGGCCCACGTGCCGATCACGCGTTTGCCGAATCCCGCGGCGTCCAGCACGGCCTGGTAATCCTCGCGCATGGTCGTAAATTCTTTCGCGCCGATGTTGAAGACGTCGTTCACCGTGTCGCGGTCGAGCGTCAGACATAAACAGATCGCCGCGCACAAATCCTCCACGTCCAGCAACTGGTAACGGTTTTTGCCGTTGCCGATCATTGGGAAATTGCGTCCGTCCTGCGCCCAATCGTAGAAGAGCGCGAACACGCCGAGGCGTTCCGGGCCGATGAAGGATTTTGGACGCACGACCGGCACGCACATGCCTTCGTTGCGGAATTTCGCGCACATCTCTTCCGCCAAAATTTTCGCCTCGCCGTATGGTCCCACGCCTTGCAACGTGTCGGTCTCCAACAGCGGATGATGGTCGGGAATCCCGTAAACCGCGGTTGACGACACGTGCACAAAGCGCTCGACGTTTGCCTTTTGCGCGGCCTCGAGCAAGAGGCGCGTGCCGAGTACGTCGGTCGAGAGGATGTCTTCTTTTTTGTAGAGCGGAAGCGCGGCGGCGGTGTGGACGACACACGTCACGCCCTCCATGGCTTTGGCCACGGTTGCCGCGTCGCGGATGTCGCCCGTGACCGCCTCGATGCGGTCGCGCTCCGGATAATCAAATTCCACCAGATCGAGCGAGCGAATTTGTAACCCGCCCTGGTTCAGCAAATGGTGGATCAGGTTGATGCCCAAAAATCCGCTTCCACCCGTGATTAAAATCGTCTTCATGGCCGGACAGTATACACCGGGGCATGACGGTGCGCAAAAAAAAATGCGTCGATGAATGTAAGACAGACATTCCTGTCTTACATTGATTGGCGGTTGCGGCTGGTCATTTTCAGCGGCGATGTGGTATACTTCGTTTTTTGCAAATTATGAGTGAGGTTGTCATGAATGTGTGTTGGAATCCGGCGTTGAGGAAGCGTTCGTTGCTGACGTTGATGGATTTTACGGACGCGGAGATGCTGGAGCTGGTGGAGCTGGCGATTGCGTTGAAGGCGCGGCGGCGCGCGGGTGTGCGGGGGGAGTTGTTGCACCGCCGGAACATCGCGCTGATCTTTGAGAAGAGTTCGACGCGGACGCGTAACGCGGCGTTGACGGCGGCGCTGGACGAGGGAGGACACGCGGAGTATTTGAGCGGCAATGACATTCATCTCGGCGGGAAGGAGTCGGTGGAGGACACGGCGAAGGTACTGGGCCGGATGTTTGACGGCATTTTGTTCCGCGGGTTCGCGCAACGGACGGTGGACTTGCTGGCGCAGCATTCGGGCGTGCCGGTGTGGAACGGGTTGACGGACGCGTTTCATCCGACGCAGATTTTGGCGGATTTGATGACGATGCAGGAGCGCTTCGGCCACCTGAAGGGACTGAAGGTGGCGTATGTGGGCGACGGTCGAAACAATGTGGCGAATTCGCTGATGATCGGCTGCGCGAAGGCGGGCGTGGATTTTGTGAATTGCACGCCGCGGGCGTTGATGCCGGACGCGGCGTTGCTGGCGAACGCGCGGGCAATGGCGTCGGCGCACCAGTCGAAGGTGGAGGTGGCGAATGACCCGGCGGCGGGCGTGAAGGGCGCGAATGTGATTTACACGGACGTGTGGATTTCAATGGGCGAGGAGGCGCAGAAGGAGGAGCGGATGGCGCTGCTGAAGCCGTATCAGGTGAACGAGGCGCTGGTGGCGGCGACGGGGACGCGCGAGGCGGAGTTTATGTTTTTGCACTGCCTGCCGGCGTTTCACGACCACGAGACCGCGGTGTCGAAGGAGAGCGGCGCGCTGGAGGTGACGGACGCGGTGTTTCGCGCGCCGTATTCAAAGGTTTTTGACGAGGCGGAAAACCGCATGCACACGATCAAGGCGCTGTATGTGTCGGCGCTGTGCGACGCGGCGGCGTTGTGACGGAGGAGTTATGGCGAACCACGAATATTTGTACAACATTGGCTGGGATTCGTTTTCGGTGCTGTCGCCGGAAGAGAAGTCGCGGTACTTGCTGCGGGCGGACGGCAATCCGTTCCACACGCTGTTCGCGCACCAGTTTGGCCGCGATGATTTGGAACGGCTGATCGCGCTCGCGAACGCGATCCGGCAGATTGCGAAGACGCGCGCGGGCTCGTATTTTTTGCGCGAGCTGGTGGCGCACAAACGGGCGATGCTTTACTTTTCGCAACCGAGTTCGAGGACGTTTTTGTCGTTCCTCTCGGCGTGCCAAATTCTCGGCGTGCAGGCGGGCGAAGTGCGCGACCCGTCGATCTCATCGGAGTTCAAGGGCGAGAGCAAGGAGGATTCGGTGCGGACGTTCAGCTCGTACTTCGACCTGATCATCATGCGCTCGCAGGAGAAGGGGCTCGCGGAGCGCATGGCGTGGGTGCTGTCCAATTCGGAGCGGCCGATTCCGGTCATCAACGCGGGTTCGGGCAAGGACGAGCATCCGACGCAGGCGTTGCTGGACATTTACACGCTGAGCCGGAGCTTTGAGCGTTCGGGCGGACTGCGCAACCGCACGGTGGTTTTTTGCGGCGACCTCGCGCGCGGCCGCACGGTGCGGTCGCTCTCGCGGCTGCTGTTGAATTTCGACAACATCCGGCAAATTTTTGTCGCGCCGGAGAGTTTGCAAATCGGCGAAGACATTTTGGACATGCTGCGCGCGAAGGGCGTGGCGCACGAGGTCACGGAGAGTTTGCGCGACGCGGTGCCGCAGGCCGACGCGGTGTACATGACGCGCGTGCAGGACGAGTGGGACGACAAGAAGGGCGCGAGCGCGGAGATCGACACGTCGAAATTTGTGTTTGGGCTGGAGGAGCTCGCGCTGTTGAAACCGCAGGGCATCATCATGCACCCGCTGCCGCGGCGCGATGAAATTGCGGTGGCAGTCGACCACGATCCGCGCGCGATGTACTGGCGCCAAATGCGCAACGGCATGTGGATTCGCACGGCGTTGATCGCGCAGACGTTTGGCAGCGCGCAGCGGATCCATGATTACTTCACGCAGAACATGTGATGTTCACCACGCTTTGCCACCATGCCGACCATCTCCATGTTTTACGGAATACCAGGAAGTAAAATGTATTTGTCCGTCAGCAAAGTCAAGGCGTTGGAAGGCTACCAATTGGAACTCACGTTTGAAAACCATGAAGTGAAAATTTTTGACGCAAAGCCTTATTTGGAAACCGGCGTGTTCAAAATGTTGAAGGATGAAAGCTTTTTTCAACGGGTCAAGGTGTCATTTGACACCATTGAGTGGCCGGGTGGCATTGATATGGATCCCGAGGTTTTGTACGACAAAAGCAGACCACGCGCCGCCATGCGTGTCGCGGAGGAAGGTGTGGCTTACGACAACGAACAATCCGGCGCACAAAAATAAATGCCAGACGCATTCACAATGTTGTTGCGACGCATGACGCCGGTGTTTCACGGCGCGTGGCAGAGGTCATGCTCTGCCACGGCGGTGATTTTGCTTTTGCTCGCCGCGGGTTGCCGGACGGTGACGCCGTTTCCGTCGGCGTCGCCGTATGAGGGACGCGTCCGCGTGGGACCGCTGGCGGAGTTTGGGCGGAATGCGGATGGCGTCACGGTGACGGCGGTGCGGCCGTTTTACAGCGAAAAAAAGTTGGACAATGGCGACGCGGTGCGGGACTATTTGTGGCCCGTCGGGTATTCGTTGCATGAGAAGGATTCGTATCGCGGGCGGGTGTTGAATGTCTTTTGGCATCGGGACAAAACGAATGAGACGACGCGGACAGCGGCGTACAGTTTTTGGTTTGCGCCGCTGTACACGCAGGGCCGCACGTTGCAGGGCAAGGACTATTGGGCGCTTTTTCCGTTTTACGGCGAGCTCCCGTCGCTGCTGATGGTGGAGGATGTGAAGTTTGTGATGTTTCCGGCATATGCGACGTATCGCAACACGTTTGTGAAGCGGTCGTATGTGCTGTGGCCGTTTTACGGCTGGATCGACGACGAGCGTCGCGAAGACGAGGGGCGGCGGCATAATTTCTTTCCGTTTTACGGGACGGCGCGCAAGGGGGAATGGCGGTCGCAATATGTGTTGTGGCCGTTTTGGAATTCGCGGCAGACGGTCGAGGGCGCGCGCTACGAACAGGGTTACAACTGGATGTTGTTTCCGTTGTGGGCGCAGACGCGTACGAGCCGCGAGACGCAGGACATGTTCATTCCGCCGTTCTTTGCGTGGGGCTCGAAGACGCATTCGCTGGGCACGACGACGCGGGTGCGCGCACCGTGGCCGTTCATCCAATATGAAGAGGGCCCGTTAATCAGCAAGCGCGATGTGTGGCCGTTTTACGGGACGCACACGTCGCGCGATTCGATGAAGTTGTCGGAGGACAGCAGTTGGTATTGTCTGTGGCCGATTCTTGGCGCGGAGTCGTCGAGTAACACGACCTCGCGGTTGCGTTCGCGCTGGCTGGTGCCGTTTTATTACGAGCAGTTTCGCGAGGTGAAGGACGCGAAGCCGGATGCGTTGTACGGCGCGGAGCTGACGAACGAGGAGCTGGTGCGCGCGGTGGAAAGCGGCGCGCGTTTGCGTGACGCGCATTATCAACGGGTGTGGCCGTTTTACACGTACCGCGAGGCGGACGGCGCGTTTGCGTTTCAGACACTGGCGCTTTGGCCGCAACAATACGGCGGCGGCGTGACGCGTTGCTGGGCGCCGTTCTGGACGCTCTACGCGCGCCACGGACGCAAGGAGGGAAGCGTGGACAACGACCTGCTGTGGGGCATGGCGCGCTGGGGTCACGGCGCGAAAGGCGAAACGTATTTCTCGCTCTTCGGCCTGATGCGACGCTATGGCTTTGAGGACGGAACCGTGAACTGGAGTTTCTTCTAATGTGGGATGTGACACAACGCGACGAGGAAGCCGGCGCGGCGAAGCGCTTCGCCTGGCTGATCACCGACGGCATGAAGGAGGTGGGCCGCGGTGTGATGGTGGTTTTCGACGGCCTGGTCGCGGCGCCGGGCGTCTTCTTCCGCAAGCGCGCGCGGGTGGCATGGTTTGAACAAATGTACGTCACGGGCATTGGCAGTCTCGGCGTGATCACGGTGGTCGCGCTCTTCATCGGCATGATCCTCGCGCTGCAAATCGGCATTGAGCTGCGGCGCTTCAATCAGGAGTCGGTAATCGGCGCGGGCGTGATGGTGACGATGCTCCGCGAAATGGGGCCGATGATGAGCGGCGTGGTGCTGGCGGCCTGCGTCGGCTCCTCCATGGCGGCGCAAATCGGCATGATGACCGTCAGCGAGGAGATCGCCGCGCTGGAGCTCATGTCGATTTCGCCGGTTCGCTTTTTGGCCACGCCGCGCATCATGGCCATGTTCGTCATGGCGCCGTTGCTGTCGTTTTACACCTGCGTGCTCGGCGTCTACGGCGGCGCGCTCGTCGGCGTGACGCAATTTCATTTGTCGTGGGCGCAATACTTCAGCGAGGCCATGGACATCGCGAGCAACAAGGCCCTGTACGTCGGGCTGCTCAAGGCCGCGGTCTTTGGCGTGATCATCGCAGGCATCTCCTGCTACGAGGGGTTCGCCGCGGCCGGTGGCGCGGTCGGCGTCGGCCGCGCCACGCGCAACTCCGTTGTCAAATCCATCCTCCTCATCCTCGTCACCGGGTACATCGTCACCCGCTTTTTCTACTGACCATGATCCGCTTCAACCACGTTATCAAACAGCTTGGCAGCCGCAAGGTGCTCGATGGCCTCTCCTTCGAGATACAGAAGGGCGAGCTCGTTGTCCTCGTCGGTCCCTCCGGCACCGGCAAGACCGTCCTCCTCAAGCATTGCGTCGGCCTCATGCGCCCCACCAGCGGCGAAGTCTGGGTCGACGACATCGACGTCGCGCAGGCTTACGCCAAAACCCTTGCGAAAGTCCGTTCGCGCTTCGGTTACCTCTTCCAAAACGGCGCGCTGCTCGGCTGGCTCAGCGTCTTCGAGAACGTCGCCCTGCCCCTTCGCGAGCGCACGAATTTGAGCGACCGCGAAATCGCCGAACGCGTCAGCGACGCCCTTCAAAAAGTCGGCCTTCAAAACGACGGAGAAAAGATGCCCGCCGAAATTTCCGGCGGCATGCAAAAGCGCGCCGGCCTCGCCCGCGCCATTGCCCGGCGGCCCGAAATCGTCCTCTACGACGAGCCCACCTCCGGCCTCGACCCCGTCACCGCGCGCTCCATTGAGCAGCTCATCAAAACCCTCAACACCCAAACCGGCGTCACCAGCGTCGTCGTCACCCACGACCTCCAGGGCGCCCTCTCCATCGGCGACCGCATTGCCCTTCTCTCTGCCGGTCACATCGTCGAGTTTGCCAAGCCCGCCGACTTCCTCGCCTCCAAGGTGCCCGAAGTCCGCCGCTTTCTCGACGCCCAATTTATCACCGAACTCCCCCAACTCCGGAAACACCCATGAAACACCTCCTCGCCTTCGCCGCACTTGCCTGCGCCCTCCTCCTTCGCGCCGAACCCGCGCCCTACAAAATCGTCGACCTCTCCGCCGGTTCCGACGCCGCCACCTATCCCGTCCGCGACTCCAACGACCCGCCCGACGTCAACGCCGACACCTGCCGCACCACTGAGCTCTGGCTCCGTTACGCGCCTCCCGGCACGTTCAAAATGGGCAGCCCCGACGCGGAGGCCGGCCGCCAAATCAACGAAGAGCTTCACGACGTCACGCTCACCTCCGGCTTCTACATCGGCGTCTTCGAAGTCACCCAGCGTCAGTGGGAGCTCATCATGGGCAAGAATCCCTCCCAATTCGACGGCCCCACGCGCCCCGTCGACAACGTCAACTACGAGAACGTCCGCGGCAACGCCGAAATCTCCGGCTGGCCCACGCACGACACGGTCGAGGCTGGTTGCTTCATCGACCGCCTCCGCAAGCGCACCTCGCTCCATTTCGACCTTCCCTCCGAAGCCCAGTGGGAATACGCCTGCCGCGCCGGCACCACCACCGCGCTCAACACCGGCGACGACCTCACCGTTCCCGAAGGCGACGACCCTGCCATGAACGCCGCCGGCCGTTACCGCTTCGACATCCCGGACAAACGCGGCGGCTTCGAGCAGCACACCCGCGTCGGTTCCTACGACCCCAACCCGTGGGGCCTCTACGACATGCACGGCAACGTCGCCGAATGGTGCAAGGACTCCTACTCCGTCTATCCGTATGACCGCCACGCCGTGACCGATCCCATTGGTGGCGGCGAAGGCGTCTTCCGTCTCCTGCGCGGCGGCGGTTGGATGAGCTACCCTCGCTACTGTCGCTCCGCCAAACGCGAATCCATCCCCTGCCGCGTTGCCAGCCCTTACTACGGTTTGCGCCTCGTCCACAACATCACCCCGCCAGCGCCCTTGCCACCGACCAAGGAAGAAGCGGCGAAAGAAACACCCGAAGCGAAATCCGAATGACGCTTGTGGCGTGGCAGAGCCTCTGCCACGCCACAACGCGGTTTTATAGTGGTATCACACGACATTGCTACATTTGTCTTCAACCCCACCGGGGTTGAAGACAAATAGACTTGTTGGGATATAACGGTTATCGTCTATTATGGAGTGTGGCGATTTATCGCCGCTTTTCGCTGAGCCGGAGCATCGACCGCACGTTGATGTCGTAGACGTGTCCCAACATCGAATATGGAGGGTGAGCGTCCTCGCGAGCCGCAACAGGAGGGTTTTAGCAAAAAAATTGCGACTATTCAGCTAGACATTGTAGTCACGAGTTTTTAAGTCGCATGATCATGCCTGCAATATGGACGCATGCCAGGAATGAGGAGGTCCTCTTCGCATACCGCGTGGCCACGCCGCGCCAGCCTTTGAGTCGCAAAAAAGCGTTCTCCACCAGATGCCGCAACCGG
>JAVBOU010000037.1:0-15887 GCA_031550185.1 Kiritimatiellia bacterium
ACCACTCTACACCCGCCCCACACACCACCTTTCCTCTATTCTACCACCCCTCCTTTGGTTTTCCCTCATTTTTTTTTTTTTTTGTGGTGGGGTGGGCCCCCCCCCCCCCCCCCCCCACAACGCGGTTTTTGAAGTTTTCCGTTTGGCGTTATTTTTTCGCGGCGCGAATGGCGGCCTGGGCGGCAGCAAGGCGGGCGATGGGAACGCGGTAGGGACTGCAGGAGACGTAAGTCAGACCGAGGCTGAAGGCGAAGGCGACGGACTTGGGTTCGCCGCCGTGTTCACCGCAAATGCCGAGCTTGAGGTCGGGCTTGACGCCGCGGCCTTTTTCAACGGCATACTGCATGAGACGGCCAACGCCTTTTTGGTCGAGAACCTGGAAGGGGTCGTAGTCGTAGAAGCCTTTCGAGACGTAATCGCCAAGGAACTTGCCGGCGTCGTCGCGGGAGAAGGCGCAGGTGGTCTGCGTGAGGTCGTTGGTGCCAAAGGAGAAGAAGTCGGCCTCGGCGGCGATCTCGTCGGCGGTGAGCGCGGCGCGCGGGACTTCGATCATGGTGCCGATTTTGATTTTGAGGGAGGTCTTCTTTTCCTTCTCAACCGCGGCGATGGTGTCGAGGATGACAGCCTTTTGAGAGGCGAGTTCCTGAACGGTGCCGACGAGCGGGATCATGATTTCGGGATGCGAACCTTTGACGCTGACCGCAGCCTCGCAGATGGCGCGGACCTGCATTTGGGTGACTTCGGGATAGGAGATGCCGAGGCGGCAGCCGCGGTGGCCGAGCATGGGGTTGAACTCGTGGAGGCTGTCGGCAAGGCGTGCGATTTCCTGCGCGGTGACGCCCATGGTTTCGGCCATTTCCTTGCAACCCTTCGCGTCGTGCGGGAGGAATTCGTGGAGCGGCGGATCGAGGAGGCGGATGGTGCAGGGAAGCCCCTTGAGCGCCTTGAAGATGCCGGCGAAGTCTTTGCGCTGCAGCGGCAGGAGCTCCTTGAGGGCCTGGTTGTATTGCTTGAGCGGCGCGTCGAGTTCCTTTTGGATCGCGGCCTTGTCGGCGTCAGGTGCGGCGGCGAGTTGCGCGCGGAGCGATTTGACGGTCTCGGCGACAAGGATGAGACGGCGGAAGGCGACAACGCGGTCGGCCTCGAAGAACATGTGCTCGGTGCGGCAGAGGCCGATGCCCTCGGCGCCGAAGTTGACGGCGACCACGGCGTCGTTCGGCGTGTCGGCGTTGGTGCGCACGCCCATGGTGCGGAACTTGTCGGCGAGCTTCATGATGGCGGCGAAGGGACCGGCGAGGGTCGGCGCGACGGTTTTGATTTCGCCCTGATAGACGGCGCCGGTGGAGCCGTTGAGAGAAATCCAGTCGCCCTGCTTGACGGTGAGCTTGCCGATGACCATCGAATTTTTGGCGTAATTGATGTGGACGTCGCCGGCGCCGGAGACGCAGCATTTGCCCATGCCGCGCGCGACAACAGCCGCGTGGGAGGTCATGCCGCCGCGGGCGGTGAGAATGCCCTGGGCGCAGTTCATGCCGCCGATGTCTTCGGGGCTGGTTTCAGTGCGGCAGAGGATGACCTTCTTGCCGTCGGCGGCCCACTTCTCGGCGACGTCGGCGTTGAAAACGACCTGACCGGTGGCGGCGCCGGGCGAGGCGGGCAGGCCGACAGTCAGCTTCTTGGCCTTGGCCTCGGCGGCCTTTTCAAAGACGTGATGGAGGAGCTGGTCAAGCGCCTGGGGATCGACGCGCAACAACGCGGTTTGCTCGTCAATGAGGTTTTCCTTCACGAGGTCTGTCGCAATCTTGACGGCGGCCGCGGCGGTGCGTTTGCCGTTGCGCGTCTGGAGCATGTAGAGCGTGCCGTCCTCGATGGTGAACTCAAGGTCCTGCATGTCCTTGTAATGCGACTCGAGCTTGACGCGGATGGCGTTGAGCTGCGTGAAGACCTGCGGCATCGATTCCTCGAGCGCGGGGAAATCCTTTTTGCGAATCGCCTCGGAAATGCCCTGGCGCTTGGCCCATTCACGTGAGCCGGCGGTGGTGATTTGCTGCGGCGTGCGGATGCCCGCGACAACGTCCTCGCCCTGGGCGTTGATGAGGTACTCGCCGTAAAAATATTTGTTTTCGCCGGTCGACGGATCGCGCGTGAAGGCGACGCCGGTCGCGGAGTTTTGCCCGCTGTTGCCGAAGACCATGGCCTGGACGTTGACCGCGGTGCCGACGAGTCCGCGGATGTCGTTGAGCTCGCGGTACTTGATGGCGCGCGGATTGTTCCACGAACCGAAGACCGCGTTCACGCCGAGGCGAAGCTGCTCGCGCGCATTGGTCGGAAACTCCACGCCCGCGACCTTTTTGACGACCGCGCGGTAACGCTTCACGACGTCCTGCAAATCCTCGGTCGTGAGGTCCGTGTCGAGCTTGCATTTCTTCGCCTGCTTCACAAGCTCAAGCTCGTGTTCAAAATGGTGGTGGTCGACGTTCATCACGACGTTGCCGAACATCTGCATGAAGCGGCGGTAAGAGTCCCACACGAAGCGCGGGTTCTCCGTGCGCGCGATCATCGCCGCGACGGTTTCCGGGTTCAGGCCGAGGTTCAGCACCGTGTCCATCATGCCCGGCATCGACGCCGCCGCGCCGGAACGCACCGACACGAGCAACGGATTCGCGCCGCCGCCAAACGTCTTGCCCGTGAGCTTCTCGAGCGTGGCGATGGCCTTGTCGATTTCCGGCGCGATGAGTTTGTGGAGCGCCTTCTCGCCGATCTCATAATACTTCGCGCACGCGTGCGTCGTGATCGTGAAGCCGGGCGGAACAGGAAGCCCCAGCGTCGCCATGTCCGCGAGATTCGCGCCTTTGCCGCCGAGCAGCGTGCGCATGGAACCATTGCCTTCGGAGCAGTCGGCGCCGAAGAAATAAACAAATTTTTCTGCCATAGTGGTTTTCTTCCGTCAATGTACGTGAAACAGGACAGGTGACAACCTGTCGCAAACAGTAGGTCGAAGTATACCACATTTATCCGGCATCGTGAAGTGGCGCGAAATCATGCGAAAATCCGCATATTTTTGAACCACGAATGGACAACGCCACAACGAAAACAATCTTCGCGTCCTTCGCGCCTTTGCGTCAAACAACACGCGACGCAGGGCGGCTTGTGAACGCCGGTGGATTGTGTTAATTTTCATCAAATGAGTGAAGCCAAAAAATGGCGGCTGACGGTTGACGCGCTGGCGATGACCACGCCGGCGACAGGCGTCCCGACGGTGATTGCGGAAATTTTGCGCGCGCTGCAAACACACGCGCCGGAGGTGGAACTCCGGACGTTTGGGCCGGTGAAAAACATGCCGCGCGTGTTGCGGATTGCCTTTGAGCAGTTGCTGTTGCCGCTGTTCCTGCGGCGGACGGACGTGTTGCTGGCGCCGGCGTATGTGATGCCAATTTGGGCGCCCTGCGACACGTGGCTGGTGATTCACGACCTGCATGTTTTCACGCATCCGGAAACGTGCTCACGCTTGAACCGCTGGCATTACCGGTGGCTCATGCCGCCATCGTTGCAACGCGCGAAACGCATTTTTGTTTTGTCGCAACACGTGCACGATCTCCTCGTCGCGCGCTTTCCGGAAACAGCAAACAAGGTGGCCATTTTGCCGGTGGGTGTGCCGCATGACATGACGCATGTCAACGACGCGAAAACACGCGAAGCGTTTCGGGCGCGCTGGCAACTTCCGGAAAAGTTTTTCTTGTTCGTCGGCGGTTTGCATCCGCGAAAAAATGTGGCGCGCTTGCTGGCCGCGATGTCGAAATTGCCGGACGACGCGCGGCTGGTGATGGCGGGCGCGAACGGAACCGCGCACCCAAAAGTCCGCTGGCTTGGTCGTGTGCCGCAAGCGGATATGGCGTGTTTGTATTCGTGCGCGCACGCGCTGGTGATGCCGTCGCTCGATGAAGGTTTCGGGTTTCCGGTGCTCGAGGCCGCGGCGTGTCACTGCCCGGTCATTGCCACGCCGGGACCAGCGCGGGAATTTTTTTCGGAGGCGCTGATGTGCGATCCGCTGTCGGTGGATTCGATTGCCGCGGCGATGTTGCGGCTGTGGCAGGATCCCGAACTCTGCCACGCGCTGTCGCAAAAAGCGGCGCAACACGCGGAGCGTTTTTCGTGGTACAATACGGCCCGCATGTTAAAAGCTTTCCTCGCGTCCTGAGATGTTCAAATTCACGCTCCAGCGATTGCTGCACATCATTCCAACGACACTGGCGATTCTGCTGGTGACGTTTTTGCTGTTCACCAGCGTCGGGGATTCGCCGGCGCAATTTGTGCTGGGCAAGAACGCGTCGGCGGAGGAGATCGCGCGCTACAACTACGCGCACGGCTACGACAAGCCGTTGCTGTGGGGGCTGGACACGCAGCTCACGGACTACTTCGGGCAACTGGCGCGGCTGGACTTTGGCGACTCGGTGGAGCACGCGCGGCCGGTGCTGGCGGTGTTGCGCGACGGGTTGACGCCGTCGCTTTTGATCACCGTGCCGTCGCTGGCGTTTGGCGCGATTCTCTCGCTCGTGCTGGCGCTGGTGTGCGCGTATTACCGGGCGCGCGCGGCGGACACGTCGATCCTCTTTGCCACGACGTTTTTGCTGGCCATCAATCCCGTGTTGTGGGTGCTGCTCGGTCAATTTTTTCTCGCGTTCAAACTGCGGCTTTTTCCGATTTGGGGATTCGATTCGGCGTGGGCGCTCGCGTTGCCGATTCTCCTCGCCACGCTGATCAGCCTGCCGCGCGACATTCGTTTTTTGCGCACGCTGCTGCTCGATGAAATCCACAAACCCTATTTGCGCACCGCGCAGGCCAAGGGCTTGTCGACGCGGCGGATTTTGCTTCGCCATCTGCTGCCCAACACCATGATTCCGATTCTCACCTACTTCTCGCTGGCGCTGCCGTTTCTGTTCACCGGATCGTTGCTGCTCGAATCGACCTTCGGCATTCCGGGGCTTGGCGCCGCGACACTCAACGCGCTGCACAGCGCCGACCTTCCGGTGATCCGCGCGATCGTGTTGCTCGGCGCGCTGGCCTTTCAATTCGTGAACCTGCTCACCGATCTCTCGTACGCGCTGATCGACCCGCGCATCCGCCTCGCATGACCGCACTCCTCACACAACTCTGGCGCCGGACATCGACGCGCCTCTGCCTGCTGCTCGCGCTGGCCTTCACGTTGCTTGCGCTCTGGGGCGAAGTGGCATGGCTCCGGCACCGCCACGAACACGCGAACGCGCCCTTCAACCAAGTCCGCGAAAACGCGCGCAACCAGCCGCCGGCCTTTGAACGCGGACGCTTTTTCGGCACGGACAACCTCGGCCGCGACGTTGCGGCGCGGCTCGCGCAAGGCACGCGCATCGCCTTTCAAATCGGCGTCTCAACGTCGCTGCTCTCCATTGCGCTCGGGACGCTTCTCGGCCTGATCAGCGGGTACTTCGGTCGCGCGGTTGACGCCTTCATTCAATCACTCTGCACGCTCTTCTCCGCCATTCCGTCGATCCTCCTGATCATCGCGCTGACGCTGCTGCTCGGCAAGGGATTGATCGCGCTCTTTCTTTCGCTCTCGCTCACCACATGGGTGTCGACCTGCCGCCAGGTGCGCGCGGAAACCTTGCGCCAGCGTCACCTGCCCTACGTGCTCGCCGCGCAAACACTGGGCTATTCGCCGTTGCGCGTGCTCATGCGCCACATCTTTCCCAACACCTTGCACCTCCTGCTCATCGCCTTCTCAACGCGCTTCCCCGTCGCCGTCTCCACCGAAGTGCTGATCAGCTTTCTCGGCATCGGCTCGCAGGACCAACCCTCCTGGGGCATCATGCTCAACAACGCGCGCATCAGCCTGTGGCAGGGCTGCTGGTGGGAGCTGACCTTCGTCTCACTGGCGCTTTTCCTTCTGCTCCTCGCGTTCAACCACCTTGCCGACACACTGCGCGACCTGCTCGACCCGACCCTCAAACCCGCCGCATGACCCCGTGGCGTGGCAGAAGCCGTGCCACGCCACAACGCGGATTTTTACGTTTCTGGAATTGTGCCTCGCGCGCATATCGCGTATACTTAGGCGCATTATGAAGATGTTTCATTTTTACCTTTGCCTCACCCTGTTGACCTTCGCACAAGGCACTTTCGCGCAGGACGTGTTCGCGCGCAAGACGACCGCCGCCGCGCCCGCCGACGTCACCCCGCAGGAAAACGCGCGCATCGAACTCTTCCGCCAGCAGACCGAACGCCTCGCCGAGCGCGTGAACGCCATGCAGGAAGATTACGCGCGCCTTGAACAGCGCCTCTCGCAGGTCGAGCCGCAGTTGAAGACCCTCACCACGCTGCAAAACGAAAACGCAAAATTGCGCGACGACGTCAAGACACTGCGCGACGAACTCGCCCAGGTCAAGGCCGACCGCGAAACCATGCGCAAGCAAATTTCTGACGACATCGCCGGTCGCATCACCACGCTCATCAACCAGCAGAACGCCAGCGTCAAGACGCAGAAAACCGCCACCGAAACCGGTCGCCTCCACGTCGTCGAAGCCGGCCAGACCCTCTCCGAAATCGCGCGCGCCTACAAGACCACCGTCGCCATCATCACCAAGGCCAACAACATGACCAGCGCCGACCGCCTCCGCATCGGCCAGGAACTCTTCATCCCGGATCCCTGATGTCCACCACGTCTCCCCTCATCGCCGCCGTACTCAAAAAGACCGGCCTCCTCAACGATTTCCAAATCCAGCAAGTCCTCGAAGCCGACCGCTCCGACGGCGCGACCATCCTCGACATCATCACGCGCCTCGAAATCGCGCGCGAAAGCGAATTGCTCAAAAAACTCGCCGACCTCCTCGGCCTCGATTACACCGACCTCGAGAACGTCGAGGGCAACACCGCCGCCATCGAAAAACTCCCCGCGCGCGCCGTCAGCCAATACGAGGTCATGCCCCTCGCGTACGAGAACGACACGCTCACCGTCGCCACCGCCGACCCCTTCAACGCCGGCATGGTCGACGGCCTCCGCCTCGCCGCCGGCTGCCCCGTGCGCATCGTCCTCGCCCCGCGCGAGCCCATCCGCAAAGCCTTCCGCAAATTCTACGGCGTCGGCGCCGAAGCCATCCAGAAGATGATCGACGACGGCCGCTACGAAGTCGAGACCGAAGCGTCCATCTCCAAGATCGACGTCAACGAAATGGGCCAGGAAGCCTCCATCGTCCGCTTCGTCAACCAGATCATCGCCGAGGCCGACCGCGTCGGCTCCACCGACATCCACGTCGAACCCATGGAAGAAGAGCTCCGCATCCGCTACCGCATCGACGGCGAGCTCCACAAGGTCGACGTCCCGCCCCAGCTCAACCGCCTCAAGTCCGCCGTCATCTCCCGCCTCAAGGTCATGGCCAACCTCGACATCGCCGAGAAACGCATGCCCATGGACGGCCGCATCGGCATCCGCCTCAACGGCGAAGACATCGACATCCGCGTCTCCACCATGCCCACCGTCTACGGCGAATCCATCTCCCTCCGCCTCCTCCAAAAAAGCGGCAACTTCGTCAAGCTCGCCGACCTCGGCATGGGCGCGCGCGACCACGAGCTCATCCAAAAACTCATCAGCCGCCCCAACGGCATCATCCTCGTCACCGGCCCCACCGGCTCCGGCAAATCCACCTCCCTCTACGCCTTCCTGCACGAAATCAACAAGATGAACGTGCGCATCCTCACCGCCGAGGATCCCATCGAATACGAAATGCCCGGCATCAACCAGGTCCTCGTCCGCCAGGACATCGGCCTCACCTTCGCCCGCATCCTCCGCTCCTTTTTGCGACAAGACCCCGACATCATCATGGTCGGTGAAATCCGCGACGGCGAAACCGCCGAGATCGCCATCAACGCCTCCCTCACCGGTCACCTCGTCTTTTCGACCCTCCACACCAACGACGCCTCCGGCGCCTTCGCCCGTCTCATCGACATGGGCGCCGAACCCTTCCTCGTCGCCTCCGCCGTTGCCGGCGTCCTCGCCCAGCGCCTCGTCCGCCGCATCTGCCCCGCCTGCAAACAAGCCGTCCCCTTCGACCGCTCCCTCTGGGACCTTCCCGGCGAACCCTGGGGCAAAGAAGTCTGGGAAGGCGCCGGTTGCGAACGCTGCGCCAAAACCGGCTACAAAGGCCGCCGCGGCATCTTCGAACTCCTCGCCGTCAGCGACGAACTCGAATCCCTCATCATCAACCGCCGCTCCTCCTCCGAAATCAAAGACAAAGCCCGCGAGCTCGGCATGCGCTCCCTCCGCGAAGACGGCTGGGAAAAAGCCTTCAACGGCCTCACCACCGTCGAAGAAATCATCCGCGCCACCGAAGAGAACGATTAAAAGTCGCCCGTGGCAGAGCCCCACCTCTGCCACGCCACACGCAATGTAAGACAGACGACGCGAAGCACACCGAAGGTCTTCCTGTCTGTCATGGAGTGTCACATTGCCAGATTGTTTCTTGTTGCTCGAAATTGCCCTGCCCCGTTGAGACGCAAGAGTAAATGCGGTTATCCTGATGGTTTTGGACGTTCGTGTCACGCGTGATACGCGCGCCGCGTCGGCATGTTTTCACGTTGACGGCGCACGCGCCAACAGCGTATAGTGATTCGCGTTGATTCGCGAAACGCCGCCGCGAAAAATCACGGGGCCGTTGACGACAATTTTTACGGAAAGAGAACCCCATGACCCTTCGCATTACCCGCATTCATTCCGCCGCGCAACTTCCCGCTTATGCGCATCCCGGCGACGCGGGGATGGACGTGTGCGCGTGCGAGCGCGTCGTCCTCGCCCCGATGTCGCGCGCGCTGATTCCCACTGGCTTGCAGATGGAGCTGCCGGCCGGCACGGAGGCGCAAATCCGGCCGCGCAGCGGAAACGCGTTCAAGCACGGCATCACGGTGCTCAATTCGCCGGGCACGATCGACGAGGGGTATCGCGGCGAACTCAAGGTGCTTCTGATCAATTTAAGCGACACGGATTTCATCGTCGAGCCGGGCATGCGGATCGCGCAAATGGTTGTCGCGCCGGTGCTGCGTGTCGCTGTCGAGGAGTCTGCCACGCTCAACGCCACCGCCCGCGGAGAAGGCGGGTTTGGATCGACCGGCGCATGAGCAGCATCTCCACCCGCAACGGCGACGACGGCAAGACGCAGGTCATCACCGGCGGCCGCGCCTGGAAGGACGATCCGCGCGTGGCGGCCTGCGGCGAACTCGACGAGCTTGGTTCGTGGCTGGGCGTGGTCGCGGCTTTTGCGTCGGCCGCGCATGACGCGCAACGCCAGCACATCGCCGTGGTTCAGCGCGAGCTTTTCGCCATCGGCGCCATTCTCCAGGCTGCGGGATTCGACCTCTTTGGCGAGGCGTGCACGTTTGACGTCGAGCGCCTGAACGCATGGATTCATGAGTTTGAAAGCACGCTTCCGCGCTTGAACGGCTTTGTCATTCAAGGCGGCCAGCCGGTGACGGCTTTCACCCATGTCGCGCGCACGGTTTGCCGTCGCGTGGAGCGCACGCTCACGTCGCTCATGCGCATGGCGGAGACGGACGATGCGATGGGTCGCCTTCAGCAAATCAGCGTTTATCTCAACCGTCTGGCTGACTGGCTTTTTCTCCTCGCCGAATATTTTGAAACAAAACCCCCAGGCACCCCATGAGCAGTGACACAATTCCCGCGGCGTTGAACGGCAAGGTGACGGTGGAGGTGGACTGCCTGCCGATGTGGAATCTGGCGTTGCATCAGAATGCGATGCCGGTGATTTTTTCGTTGCGCGTGAAAAATGGCACGGACAGGGAATTGCGGGATGTCGCGTGCCGCATCACGTCAACGCCGGGGATGATGGAGGAGGCGGTTGTCGTCATGGAGTCGGTGCCGGCGGGCGGAGAGACGGCGGTGCACAATCCGAAGGCAACACTGGATTACGCGTTTTTGGCTTCGCTGTCGGATCGCGTGGCGGGTGCGTTGCGCGTGGAGGCACGCGATGCGGCGGGCGAGATTTTGGCAACGTGCAGCCGGGAGGTGGAGGCGTTCGCGGCGGATCAGTGGCTGGGGTTGCGGGTGTGCCCGGAGTTGGTCGCGTCGTTTGTGACGCCGAATCTGGAGGTCATCGCGCTGCTGATGGGGGACGCGGCGCGGGAGCTGGAAAAGCGCACGGGCAGCGCGGCGCTGGACGGTTATCAAAGTGGCTCGAAGCAACGGGCGTACGAGATGTGCAAGGCGGTGTACGCGGCGGTGTGCGGGTGGGGCATCACGTACGCGAACCCCGCGGCGTCGTTCGGCGCGCCGGGCCAGCGCATCCGGTTTGCGGACGCGATTTACAAGCACCGATTGGGGACGTGTCTGGACCTGGCGCTGCTGTTCGCGTCGACGCTGGAGCAGTGCGGCTTGCATCCGGTGATCCTGTTTCACGAGGGACACGCGTACGCGGGCTGCCACCTGCGGGACACGTATTTTCCCGAGGCGCCGATGGAGGATTTGCAGGCCATCCGCAAGCTCGCGGAGTTGGATGAGTTTGTCGTCTTCGAAACCACGATGGTGACGCAGGGCGAACCGTTTTCAACGGCGGAGGCGACCGCACGAAATCATCATTTGTCGAACGACACGTTTCGTTGCGCGGTTGACGTGGTACGCGCGCGTCTGAGCGGCATCCGCCCGTTGCCGTTGAAGCGCGGGACGGACGGCCTGGAGTTTGACGCGCCCCGCGCGGGCACGACGCCGAACGACAAGCAGCGTCGAGACCTGTGCGAAGAAATCACCGTGCCGGGCGGCGCCTCTGCCAAAAACCGCGTGACGCGCTGGCAGCAAAAGTTGCTGGATCTTTCACTTCGCAATCGCCTGTTGAACGTGCGCGACACGAAGCAGGTGATCCCGGTTTCATGCCCGGACATTGCCGTGCTCGAGGATAAAATCGCGGCGAACGAATCGGTGTCGCTGGACGCGCTGGGCAACCTGCTGGGCGAGGCCGATCAGCGAAAAATTACGGAGCAGCTTCGCGATCCCGTCAGCCGCGACGCGCTGTATCAGCTGCTCGCCACCGAGCTCGGCAAGCATCGCCTCTGGTCGCCGCTCGCGACCACGGAGTTGAGCCGCCGCCTCACGGCCATTTACCGCCAGAACAAAACGGACATCGACGAGGGTGGCGTGAACACGCTCTTCCTCGCGCTGGGACTCCTCGAAGGCCGGCGCGACAATCGCACGTTTCTCGCGCCGATCGTGCTCATTCCGGTGCGCCTCACGCGTGCCTCCGTGCAGTCTGGATTTTCGATCACGCGGATCGACGAGGAGGTGTTTGCGAACGTCACATTGCTCGAAATGCTCCGCCGCGAATTTGAGCTGTCCATCGCGGGCGTGGATCCGCTGCCGCAGGACGAGACGGGCGTGGACATCCACCGCGTGATGCAAATTTTCCGCCAGGCCGTGAAGCCCATGCCCGGTTGGGAAATCTACGACGAGGCGCGGCTGGGATTGTTTTCGTTCAACAAATTCATCATGTGGAACGACCTCACCAACCGCATGGACGCGCTTCGCCAACATCCGGTCATCGCGCACTTGATCGACGGCGGTGGAATGTTCGACGACGGCGTGGACACCGCCGGCCTCAGCGCCTCCGGGCAGCTCGCGGACGTGCGCAATGTGTTGTGCCCGGTAAACGCCGACGCGTCGCAGCTCACCGCGGTTTTATATTCGGCCGCCGGCAAAAGCTTCGTGCTGCACGGGCCGCCCGGCACCGGCAAGTCGCAAACCATCACGAACCTCATCGCGCACAATCTCGCGCAAGGCCGCCGCGTGCTTTTCGTGTCGGAAAAACGCGCCGCGCTCGACGTGGTGCACAAGCGCCTGAGCGCGGTCGGGCTGGGTCCCTTCTGCCTCGAGCTGCACTCCAACAAAGCCTCGAAGGCCGACGTGTTGCGGCAGTTCGCCGAGGCGCTCAGCGTGGCCGACGCCGCGCCGCCTCCGGAATGGGACACCGCGACCGCGCAGTGGCGGGCGCATCACGACGAGCTGAACGCCTACGCCGAAGCCCTCCACGCCGCGCACCCCAACGGCCTCTCCGCCCACCACTGCTTGTCGCACGTCATTCACAGCCCGGACGAACCCTTCGCCGACCTCGCCAACATCGACTTCATGACCCAGACGCGCGACGCGCTGACCGCGTTGGAAAATTGCGCCGCCGCGCTCGCCGACGCCATGGCCAATGTCCCCGCCGCCACGCGCGCGGCCTTCGCGTTCATCAAGCCCGTCGAGTGGAGCCCCGCGTTGCAGGAAACGCTCGCCGTGGACGCGCAACGCGCACTGGACGCCCTCGCCGCCGCGCAACCCGCGCTCGCCGAAACCGCCGCGTGCCACGGTCTCGACACCATGCCTGCCACGCGCGACAACCTGCGCCGCATGACCGCGTTGTGCGACGCGTTTGCCGCCGCGGGTTCGCAATTCCCCGCCGCGTTGTCCTCGCCCGACCTGCCCATTGTCAGCGTCACCCTGCGCGAGGGAATCGCCACTGGCCGCGTGCTTGATGCGCTCGCCGAAAAACTCAACGCCTTCCATCTCGACCGCGTGGCGGAGCTCGACTGCTCCGGCATTGCCAAACGCATGGCCGACCGCCTCGAACGCTTCGTCCTCACACGCTGGCTCCTTGGCCGCGCGTTGATCAAAGAGCTTGCAGGCATCAAAAAAACCGGCGCGCCGCGGCTCACCCTCAGCGAGCTTTCCGAGAAGCTTCCCGTTTTCCGTGAGTACGGCGAAACGCGCCGCCGCCACGACACGCAGCGCCCGATTTTGGAGGCGCGCTTCAACGCGCCGCTTGCGGATTGGGACGCGCTCGACGCCTTGTTCGTCCGCGCAGAAAACATCCACGCCGCGCTCACCGCGTGCGGTGCGCCCGCCACCGCGTTCACCCGCCTCGTCGACAATCTCGCCAACCCTTCCGCGCGCGACACCTCCGCGCGTTTCACTGCGGTCGCCGCCACGCTCGAGCAAACTCTCCACGACTTTGACGACGCCCACGGGCTTCCCGCCACGGACGACCTCGACGCCCTTCGCCGCAGCCTCCGCGAACTTCTCGCGCACCTCCACGACACCCGCCGCGCGCTCATTTGGAAACAACATCGCGAAACCGCCCGCGCCGCCGGGCTTGCCAACTGGGTCGACGCCCTCGACCGCGGCGCCATCCCGCTCGACAAATCCGCCACGAGTCTCGCGCTCTCCGTGCGACGCGCCATGGCGCATCAAATCCTCGCCGCCAACAAAACCCTCCGCGACTTCATGGGCGGCCGGCACGACGCGTGCGTCGCCAAATTCCGCGAATGGGACGCGCGTTGCATGGAGTTCTCGCGCCGCGTCATCATCTCCCGCCTCGCCGGACGCTGCCCTCCCGCGCGCCACGGCAAAATCGTCGAGAACACCGAGATGGGCCTCCTCAAACGCGAATGCCAAAAACGCGCCCGCCAAAAACCCGTCCGCGAATTGCTTGCCAAAATCCCCACGCTCCTGCCCGCGCTCAAGCCCTGCTTCCTCATGAGCCCCCTTTCCGTCGCCCAATACCTCCCCGCCGAGCTCCCCGCGTTCGACCTGCTCGTCTTCGACGAAGCCTCCCAAATCCCCGTGTGGGACGCCATCGGTGCCATCGCCCGCGCGCGCCAGCTCATCGTCGTCGGCGACCCCAAGCAAATGCCGCCCACCAACTTCTTCCAACGCGGCGAAAACGACGAGCCCGACACCGCCGAAGACCTCGAAAGCATCCTCGACGAATGCCTCGCCGCCGGCCTCCATTCCACCCATCTCAACTGGCACTACCGCAGCCGTCACGAATCCCTCATCGCCTTCAGCAACCACCACTACTACGACGACCGCCTCCACACCTTCCCCGCCGCCGCCAACGCGCCCCACCTCGGCGTCCGCCTCCACTTCGTCGAGAACGGCGTGTACGACCGCACCCAAACCCGCACCAACAACGCCGAGGCCGCCGCCGTCGTCGCCCACGTCCTCCAGCGCCTCGCCAACCCCGCCACACGCGGCAAATCCATCGGCATCGTCACCTTCAGCCTCCAGCAAAAAAATCTCATCGAGGACCTCCTCGAACAAGAGGCCGCCCGCCAGCCCGACATCGAAGCCTTCCTCAACGACCAGCGCGACGAACCCCTCTTCGTCAAAAACCTCGAAAACGTCCAGGGTGACGAGCGCGACGTCATCCTCTTCTCCGTCGGCTACGCGCCCGACAAGGACGGCCGCTTCTACATGAACTTCGGCCCCCTCAACCGTCAGGGCGGCGAGCGCCGTCTCAACGTCGCCATCACCCGCGCCAAGGAGCAGGTCCTCGTCTTCACCTCCATCCACGCCCATCAGATCGACCTCGCGCGCACCCCCGCCACCGGCGCCCATCACCTCCGCTACTTCCTCGAATACACCGCCAGCAACGGCACACACGCCGCCGCCGCCAACGCCGCCGTCGCCGAGCCCTTCCCCGCCACCGTGGCAGACTTCCTCGCCCGCCATAACTACACCGTCCACCCCCGCGTCGGCCAGTCCGCCTGCCGCCTCGACCTCGCCGTCCTCCATCCCGACAAACCCGGCGAAAACCTCCTGGCCATCGAGTGCGACGGCCCCAATTACATCGCCACCCCCTCTGTCCGCGACCGCGATCGCAACCGCCACGCCATCCTCACCACCCTCGGCTGGACAATGCGCCGCCTCTGGTCCGCCGACTGGTACCACGACCGCGCCCAGGCCGAGCAAACCCTCCTCGACACCCTCGCCGCCGCCCGCGCCGTAAAACCCGCCACCGAACCCGCTTTCACTGCCACCGTCATCTCCATCCAACCGGCGCGCAAAGACACCCCTTCAAACCCCCACCCACACTAAGGAATCCTCATGCACATCGACATGATCGCCGACTACGCCTGCGAATGCGGCGAAGGCCCCCTCTGGCACCCCACCGAACAATCCGTCTACTGGACCGACATCCCCAAGGGACGCCTCTTCCGCTACAACCTCCAAACCGGCCGGCACACCTGCGTCATGGAAGACCGCCCCATCGGCGGCTACACCCTCCAGGCCGACGGCTCCCTCCTCCTCTTCCGCGACCGCGGCAACATCGTCACCTGGCGCGACGGCAAAATCCTCAACACCATCATCGACGAAATCCCCGACCTCCTCGACACCCGCTTCAACGACGTCTGCGCCAACCACGCCGGCGGCGTCTACTGCGGCACCATGAGCTGGAAACACGGCGCCGGCCGCCTCTACCACCTCGCCCCCGACGGCGCCATTTCCCTCATCCAGGACGGCTACGGCACACCCAACGGCATGGGCTACTCCCCCGACAACCAGTGGCTCTACTACAACGACTCCGGCCAGGGCAAAACCTTCCGCTGGACCTACGACGCCAAAACCGGCGCCATCCGCGACCCCCTCGTTTTGCGCGACGCCAAAACCAGCGGCGACCCCGGCGGCCCCGACGGCATGACCATCGACTCCGAAGGCTTCATCTGGACCGCCCGCTGGGATGGCAGCGCCCTCCTCCGTCACAACCCCGCCGACGGCGCCGTCTGCACCAAGATCGACTTCCCCGTCAAAAAAGTCACCTCCCTCTGCTTCGCCGGCGACGCCCTCGACACCATGTACGTCTCCACCGCCGGCGGCTGGGATCGCACCGCCAACGGCCCCCTTGCCGGCGCCCTCTTCCGCGTCACCCACTCCGGCTTCAAAGGCCTCCAACGCCCCATGTCCCGCGTCAAACTCTAAAAACGTTTCGTGGGGGGGGCGGGGTGCATCAACCCCACCAAAAAGGTTGGTAGTTTTTTTTGGGTGATTATTTGATTTGGTGTCAACAGAGGGCGGCACCCACCGCGCCCAAAGAGAACAGGGC
>JAVBOU010000138.1:0-14769 GCA_031550185.1 Kiritimatiellia bacterium
AGGACGCTCGCCCTCCAATTCGAAATCTGGTTTTGGAACAAGTCTAATGATGAAACCAAAAACGTATCTGCAATTCTCCCCAACCGCCAATAAATGATGAAACCCAAAACGCAATCAGCAATTAACAATCAGCAATTAGCAATCCTCTTCCTCACCCTCGCGTGGCACACCTTCGCCTCTGCCACGACTCCGGTTGTCCTGGAATTCTTCCACACCCCCGGTTGCACCCATTGCGAATCCGTCCGGCGCGACGTCATCCTCCCCGCGCGCGCAGATTACGGCGATCTCCTTGACGTGCACGAAATCGACCTCAACAACACCCGCCAATACACCCGCCTCACCTTCTACCGCAACACACTCGCCCGCCCCGATCAGCCCCCCTCCACCGCCGCCGCAGTCCTCGACGGCGCACTGCTCTTTGAACTCCCCGACCTCCAATCCCCAGGCTTCGCCACGCAACTCGCCACCTGCGTCGCATGGCGCATGGAGAACGACCCAACCTCCGCACTCGCCCCCGAAATGCCCGCGGAAGGCCTGCGCACCATCACCGAATCCTACAAAACCTTCACCCTCCTCGGCATTGCCAATGCTGACTAACAACACTATACCAATTCAGATGAGGCGCGCGACGGGCGGAAGTTCACCAACCAGCGGACGGGCGTAGTCGAGGAATTTTTGGGTGACGTTGTTGCCCGCCTTGTTGATGAAAGCGGCGGGCATGTGGCGGGTGTTTTTGGCAACGCGATGCAATGGCACGACGACGTATTCAACGGCGTATTGTTTGCCCGGCTTGCGCTGGATGGCGATGGAGCCGCTGTCGATGCCATCAACCATCGCGGCCTTGACCGCGCAGACGCCGGCGAGGCGCGCCTCCTCCATGTCCACTTCGGACGCGACGCCGGGGAAGCTGCGCTGAAGATAACCGAGCGTGTCGGCACGGACGCGGGAGATTTTGTTTTTCTCCTTGATGAGCTGCGCAAGATAGTCGCCGAGCGCGCCGGTGCCGCTGAGCTGGCGGTTGCCGTGGGCGTCGATCTCGTTGGAGAAACGCGCGGCAACGGGTTGGCCGCTGGCGTCGGCAATGCCTTCTGAAACAGCGATGACGCAGCGTCCGTGGCAGCGCATGACCTCTGCCACGTCGTTGCAAAAACGGTCAGGATCGAAGGCACGTTCGGGGAAGTAAAGCAGGTGCGGGCCGTCATCGTCGTGGCAACGGCCGAGCGCTGCCGCGGCGGTGAGGAAGCCGGCGTGGCGGCCCATGATGATATCGATCTTGACACCGCCGAGGGCGAGGTTGTCGAGGTTGTCGCCCATGAGCGCGCAGGCGACGAAACGCGCGGCGCTGGCAAAGCCGGGCGTGTGGTCGTTGAGGAGCAGGTCGTTGTCAATGGTCTTGGGAATGTGAAAGCAAGTGAGCGGATATTTGGCGGCGCGCGCGGCCTGGTTGAGGAGCGAGGCGGTCTCGGCGGTGTCGTTGCCGCCGATGTAAAAGAAGTGGCGGATGTCGTGCTTTTGGAGCTTGGCGAGGATTTGCGCGCAGACGTCGGGCGAGGGTTTGTTGCGCACGGAACCGAGCGCGGAGGAGGGCGTGAGGGCGACGCGCTCAAGGTGCTTGCGGGTGACTTTTCGGAAGTCGACAAAGCTTTCGTCGAGCACGCCCTGGATGCCGTGCGTCGCGCCGATGACGCGGCCGGCAGTAAGCAGGTCGAGCGCGGTGACAACGGCGCCGACGAGGCTTTGGTTGATGACCATGGAGGGGCCGCCGCTTTGGGCGATGAGCAGGTTGGCTTTGGACATGTTACTTTCCTTTGAGGCGCTCGTTCATGCGGACGCCGAGGTTGAGAAATGTTTCGAGCGGGCCGTTGAGATTGAGATTGAGGTTGACGGGCGTGCCGCGATATTGCTCGCGGAGCGAGCTTCCCTGGATGCGGAAGCGGAGCGTTGCGGCGTCGGGATTTGCCGCGTCGAGGTCGAGTCGCAACAACGTGAAATCGACGTGGTGGATCGATTCGGAAATGCGGTCGCGCTCGCTACCCGTGATGCCGGCGTAGGCGAGGAGCGAGCCGATGCTCGCGGGGTCGTGGAAGAGCAATTTGCCGTGTTCGCCGGGCGGCGAATAGAGAAAGCCCTCGCTGAGGTGGATGTGTTTGTCGGCGTAAGAAATGGGAATTTCGCCGTAAAGAACACCCGTGCCTTCGGCGGAAAAAGCCGGGAAGAGCGCGAGCGCCGAACCGACGTCGACGCGTTCGATGTAGAGGCGCGTGTCGATCTTCGGCGCGGCGGGATTGAAGCGCACGGCGTAGACGCGCAACGCGCCGCCGCCCCAGTCGATGGAGGCGCGTTCGAGGAAACCCTCGTTGCCGGTCCAGCGGCCCTGCGCCTCGCCGGGGCCGAGCGTGAAGCCGCTTTTGTGCGTGATGGATTTGAAGCGCACCGACGGCGCGCCGGGCGTGCGGACGCGCGTGTTGCGGATTTCGACGTTGATGTCGGAAGTCTCGAGTCCTTCAAGCGTCCAATCCGCGGTCGCGGCGTTGAGGTTTTTCACGAAGCCCGTGGCAGAGATCACCGGCCTGCCACGCGCCATTTCGAAACTCGCCTCGCCGCCGAGCGTCGCGCTGAGCGAGGTGAGCGCGGGCGCCTTCTCTTTGATCCACACAACAAGCGGATCGTCATCGCTGAGCGTGGTCTCGGCAATTTTGCCGCGAACGGAAATGCGTTCCGGCGCGTCGACCGGCAGCTCGACCGTGATGTCGGCGCGAAGGCTTGCGGAATTTGTCGCGGCGAAAAGCGCGACCTGCGTGGCGAGCCGGAGCGTGTTGTTGGTGAAGGCAAATTGAATGTCATCCACCGCGACCGTCAAACCGAGCGCACTGGCGGAGAGGGCTTGCGGGTAAAACGGTTCGCTCTGGCGAATGCCCTGGTTATCGACGATGAACGGAAGCTCGGTGTTGAGTTTGGCTTGAAGCGCGCCAAGGGTCGCAGCGCCGTCGGTCAGGCGCAGATGTCCGCCCAATGATTGAATGGAAAAACCGGATACAGTCAGAAAGTCGGGAGTCTCGCGTGGTCCCACGGCAAGCTCGATGTCGGGCAGTTGAATGCGTGTTGGCGTGGAGACGTTCGCAAAAACGAGCGGTAATTTTGCGGCCAATTCACGCTCAAAGTGTTGTGGCAGGACGCAGGCATTGCCATCCGCTGCAAGTGTGACATGGGCCGCAACCGTGCTGTTTGAAAGGGTGCCAAACAACAAGGTGCCCCAATCGGAATTGGTAATGGACATGCCGTTGGTCAGCATGCATGCCGCATTCCGCAGATAGAAGTCGTTGTGCCATCGAACAGATCGATCAATGCCAACGCCTATTTTATGTGAGCTTGTCATGAAGGAGAGTTTAATGCTCGTCTTGTTAGGCAGCAGGCAGTCCACGTTGTGCGCCGCAAGCGTCAACTCGAGGACACGTTCGTTTGGGGTAAAACCGCCCTCGCCGCTCATATCGCCTTTCGCGGAGAGCGCAAGCCCCGCGGCATTCGTGTAACACCAGTTGCCCGCGGGTTGTTCGAAGCGTATCCAGCCAGTCGGTTCTGTGCGCCAGTTGCGCACGTTGATGTCGATATGCGGCGCAAACAGTCCAAAGGTTTCAAGCGGTTTGCACGATGCGTCGCCTTGCGCGTGCAACGAATCCGCCGCAATGTCATACGTGGCGTTTAACACGACGCCCGTGTCACATTCCTTCACGTTTGCGTTTGCGGCAACAGTGACGACGTTGTCCGTCAGCGTGACGTCGACATGCGCGGCGAGCGTCAGGGGCAGGTCTTTTAATTTCGGCGAGACGAGGCGTGTCGAAAGGTCTGCCACGCCACGGGTTTCAAAAATGTTGCCGCTGACCACGAGCGAAATGTCCTGCGCCTCGACCACGCCGGGAAGCGCAACGCGTGGCACAGTGAGGATTCCTGCCATGTCGCCGTCATCGCCGAGCTCGGCGTCGAGCAATGCGACGATACCCGCGGCGCGGGTCGTGGCAGCGAGGCGATACGTGCCACGATCATCGCGCAACGCGACGCGCGTTTCCGCAACAACCACGCCGTTGGTGTCGAGCGTGACGTTGGCGGCCAGCGCGCCGACGCGCCACGGTGCGGAGGATTTTTCTTTCTCCGTTTTTTTCAGGCGCGCCATCGTGTTCGTCATCCACGCGATCAACGGCAGGTCAAATTTTTCTGCTTCGTGCGTTGCGGGCACGCGCACGTCGATGATCTCCACGCGGTCGATGCGGCGGTCGAGCAATCCGCGGAAGCTCCAGTTCACCTCCGCGCTCGCGAGCCGCAACACCTCGTTCGTGTCGTTGCGCAAACGCGTTTCGCCGACGCGCACGCGGCCCCACGTCGCCTCCTCAAGCCGCCATTCCACGCCGTCGATGCCGAGCCGCGCGAGCGTCCGGTTCGCCACGCCTTCGACGATCCGCAAGCCCCACCACCAGACGCCAAACGCGATCGCGCCAAGCACCAGCAACGTTGCCGTCATGCGCAGCAACCGCGTCAGGCAACCGCGCCGCTTTACAGGCCTGGCCTGCTGGTCTATACTTTCTTCGTGCATTTCCAAATCATTGTAATGCACACGCGTTCATTTTAGCAAGGAGCCACATGCAACGCCTACTTTTCCTGCTTCCACTTGCCGGCCTGTTCCTGGCCGGTTGCAAAACCGAACACAAGGTCGCCACCGACAACACGATCGAAATCAAGCCCATCCACATCACGATGGACATCAACCTCAAGGTTGACAAAGCCCTCGACGACTTCTTCAAAGACATCGACAACTAAGGAAATCCCAATGAAAGCCACACTTTTCGCACTCGCCTTCTCCTGCCTCTTCGTCGTCGCGGCCCGCGCCGCCAGCCTCGAAGAAGTTCAGCAAAACATGAAGGACCGCAAACCTGCGGTCACCAAAATTCTCGCCACCGCCAACGTCGGCGAAAACAACGGCGGCTTCCTCCAGAAGTTGAAGGACATCTCCGCCGACGAAGCCAAAACGCTGACCGACGAAAACGCCGACCGCAAATTCGTGTACGCCGCGATCGCGCAAAAAACCAGTTCCACCGAATCTCAGGTTGGTCGTCAACGCGCCGAAAAAATCGCCGAATCCGCGCCCGCCGGCACCATGATCCAGCAGGCCGACGGCACGTGGAAAAAGAAGTAACCTCCGCGATTACTTCAATCATTCACGCCTCGTGGCGTGGCAGAACCTCAGCCACGCCACGAGGCGTTTTAAATAATAAATTCGACTCAAAACCTGAACATGGAGGGCGAGCGTCCTCCATGTTCAGGTTTTGGATCAAGTCTATTTTTGTTCCGCCCTTCCGGGGCTGGTGGGTTGGGGCGACTTTCCGCCGGTTTTGCTTCGTTCCGCTGGTTACTTCTGTTATGTTTTCGAGGCTTGAAAGAGGTGGCAAATTCAGCGTATCAAAGTTTGCAACCGATGTGCATTTTATCTTGCACGTTACTGGAACCCGCGGCGGACGCGGGGCGCACCGAAGTGTTCGTTGAGTTTGTCGAGAGTGTCGCAGAGGGTTTCGCGTTTTTGCTGTCGCGCGGCGTCTTCGTCGAGGAGGAGGAGGCCGGGGCCGTCGTGGCGTGGCAGGAGGCTTGCCACACCACAGCCGATGAGGCGGACGGGTTTGCGCGGAGGAAATTCGCGGAGGAGGAGTTCGAGGCCGGCGTGGTGGAGGGTGAAGTCGTCGGCGGCGGGAATGGCGAGCGTGCGCTGGCGGGTGATGGTGGTGAAGTCGTCGAAGCGGAGTTTGATTTTGACGACGCCGGCGAGACGGTCGATGCGGCGCAGGCGGAAGGCGACGTCTTCGGCAAGCAATGCGAATTGCGTGGTGAGTTCGTCAACGTCCGAGGTGTCAATGAGGAAGGTGTGTTCGCGGGAGAGGCTTTGCTCTTCGATATGTGTTTCGACGGGCCGGTCGTCCTGGCCGCGCGCGAGGGCGAGGAGGTGGTGGGTGGTGGCGGGGCCGATGAGTTTGTAGAGCATGGCGGTATCGGCGCGCTGGAGGTCGCCGATGGTGTCGAAGCCGGCGTTGCGAAGGGTTTGGGCGAGAGTCTGGCCGACGCCCCAAAGGCGTTGGATGGCGAGCGGTGCGAGGAAGGCGAGGATGTGGCCGGGGTCAACGGGAACGCAGGTGAGGCCGTCGGGCTTTTGCAATTCGGAGGCGAGTTTGGCGAGAAATTTGTTGGGAGCAACGCCGATGGAACAGGTGAGGCGGAGTTCGTCGCGGATGGCGGTTTTGATTTGGCGGGCAATGGCGGGGCCGTCGCCGAAGAGGTGGATGGCGCCGGTGACGTCGAGGAAGGCTTCATCGCAGGAGAGCGGTTCGATGTCGGGCGTGAAGCGTTGGAGAATGTCACGGATTTGCTGGGAGACGGATTCGTAGAGCGCCATGTTGGGCGGGAGGAAGATGGCGTGCGGGCAACGTTGAAAAGCGGTGCGCGAGGGCATCGCCGAATGAACGCCGAATCGGCGCGCCTCGTAGGAGCAGGTGGAGACGACGCCGCGCTGGTCAGGCGGCGCGCCGACGATGACGGGCTGGCCGCGCAGTTCGGGGCGGTCGCGCTGTTCGACAGAGGCGTAGAACGCGTCCATGTCCATGTGGAGAATCGTGCGCGTCATCGTTGCTCCCATTGGGCGCGCGCGGCGTGCAGGGCGATGGCGAGCGCGGAGACGACGTTGAGGGAATTTTTGCGGCCGAACATGGGAATGCGGACGCGGAAGTCGGCGGCGCTGGCGATGTCGCGACTGAGGCCGAAGCGTTCGTTGCCGATGAGGAGTCCGCAGGGGAAGGGCCAGGTGAAGGTGTCGAGCGACGCGGCGTCGTCGGTGATTTCGAGGGCGATGGCGCGGTAGGATTTTTCGCGGAGCGCGGCGAGGGCGTCGGTGGCAGAGGTGAAGGCGTGCCACGGAACCCATTGGTCGGTGCCCATGGCGGCATGGCGCACGGCGTGGTGCTGAGGTGTGGCGGTGTAGCCGCAACCCCAGACCGCCTCGCCGCCGAAGCATTCCGTGGTGCGGAGGACGCCGCCGATGTTGAAGGCGGATCGCATTTCGGCGCAGATGGTGATGAGCGGCATGGCGGCGCGCGCGGGGTTGGCGTTGGCGTCGGGTTGCATGAGAAAGGTGGCGTCGGTGACGCGGCCGGCGACACGCGGACCGCTGCGTTGTTCGAGGGCGGCGAGGAGCGTTTCGAATGCGGCGCGCGAAACGGCGGCGTGACAGAGGTGGAGCATTGCCACGAACGCGGGATCGGCGGCGGGTTCGAGGAGCGTGCGGATGTCGCGCAGGGCGGCGGCGCGTTGTGGCAGGGCGTCCCATTGTGCCACGCACTGGCGCGCGCGGAGCAGGGCGAGCTCGCAACGGCGGCGGGGAGTGAGCTGGGGTTTTGGGGGCATGGGGAAAGTTTAGCAAAATTTGGGGATGTGGTGGCGAAACAGCATATTGCGCTTGGATTGATAACGTTGGTTTTGATGTGTATAATTTGCGAATTGAAATCTGCGGCTTGTACGGAAACCCGGATGAGTGATGCCAATTTTAACCGTAACACACTGGAGAATCACATGACCAAAATCACGCTTGCGCTTTGTGCCGTCCTGCTGGGTGTCGTACATCCGGCATTTGCCGAGGAAGCCAAAATGTTTTATGACTTTACGGTCAAGGACATTGCGGGCAACGATTTTTCGATGGCGCAACTCGCCGGGAAAAAAGTCATGATCGTCAATGTCGCCTCAAAATGCGGCAACACCCCGCAATACAAAAACCTTGAGGCACTTTACAAAGAGTATACCGGCGAGGGCGAGCTGGCAGAGAAAAAATTCGTCATCCTGGGTTTTCCTGCCAACAACTTCGGGCAGCAGGAACCGGGAACCGACGAGGAGATTAAGAGCTTTTGTACGAGCAAATACGACGTCACATTTCCCATGATGTCCAAGGTCAGCACAAAGGGCGACGACATCGCGCCGATTTACGCATGGCTCACGCGCAAAGAGCAAAACGGCGTACTCGACGCGCCGGTGACGTGGAACTTCCAAAAATTTTTGATCGACGAAACCGGCAAGCTTGTGGCCTCTGTTCCGCCCGGCGAAAAACCCGACTCCGGGCGCGTGGTCGAGTGGCTCGAAGGCAAACCGTGGAAAGCGGAATAGCCGCAAGGACATTTCGCCTCGTCGCAATGGGTAAGGCGTAGCACAGCAATGCCGTTACAACAGTACTCTTGTGGCGTGGCAGAGGTTCTGCCACGCCACAAGGGAATCGAGCGGATTTATTTTTTCGGGATGAGGCGGACGACGACGCGGTCGGCGCCGGCGTTGCGGAGGCCGAAGAAGAGGAGCAGCCGGCCGAGGCGTGAGGAGGAGCGCGCGGAGACGATTTGCGCGCGGATGCCTTCGGTTTCGCAGAGCTTGAGGAAGTCGCGCAAGGTGAAAAGGTGGATGTTAGGCGTGTTGTACCACTCGTAGGGCAATTCGCGCGCCTTGGGCATGCGGCCGCGGAAGAGCAATGCGAGGCGCACGGGCAGGTAACCGAAGTTGGGGAAGGTGACGATCGCCTGGCGGCCAATGTGCAACAACTGACGAAGCAGTTTTTCGGGACGGCGGATGACCTGCAACGTGGAGGAGAGTACGACGGTGTCGTACGTTTTTTTCGGAATCATCGAGAGGCCGGCATCGAGATCCTGCATCAGCACGTCGAGTCCGCGCGCGAGGCCTTCCATGACAGCGGGCAGATCAATCTCGACGCCGGTACCCTGGGCGCGGCGTTCTTTTGCGGCGCGGATGAGCAGCGAGCCGTTGCCGCAACCGAGGTCGAGGATCCGCGATTCGCGGCCAATGCGCGGCAGAATGACGTCCACGTCGGCGTCGGGCAACGCGACGGCTTTTTCGCCGCCAGCCGCGGGCGTGAGAAAGGCGTGGATCACGCGCGAGAGTTCGCCGATGTGCGTGAGGAACGCGTCGTGTCCCGCAGGTGCGTTGAGGTGACTGTAAGAGACACGCTTGCGGCTTTTCAACAGCGCGGTCACGAGCTCCTCGGACTGCTCGGGCATGAAGAGCCAGTCGCCGCTGAGCGACACGACAAGCGTCCGGCACTGCAACGGCGCGAGCGCTTCTTCCAGCGGTTCGTGCTGGCCCATGTCGTACTCGTCCATCGCGTACGTGATGTGCAGATAGGAGTTGGCGTCGAAGCGCTGGACGAATTTTTCGCCCTGATAATTCAGGTAGCTTTCGATTTGGAAATACGTACCAAAATTTTTGCGGATGTTGTCATGAAACGCCGGATCCGTGTTCTCCAGCCATTCCTTGCGGCGTTCGCGGCCAAATTTTTTGTCGAGCAACTCCAGCGACAAATACGTCACGTGCGCCATCTTCCGCGCGGACGCCAACCCATGCTCCGGCTTGGCCGCCTTGCCATACTCGTAAAACGCGGCCTGGCCCTGCGCCTCGTCCTCCTCCTCCGCCGCCGGCTCGCCTGGCACCGTCTTGTCCGCCGGCGCCGGCGTGTAATAATCGCCCTTGCGCCACGACGGATCGCGCGTGATTGCCTGCCTGCCGATGATGTCAAACGCCAGCGCCTGCGGATTCAACCGCGCGGCGGCGGCGATGACCAGCGCATGCGCCACCTCGTTGGGAAAACGCCGCGCCCACTCCAGCGTCAGCATCCCGCCGAAACTTCCGCCGATCACGCCCGTCAACCGCGTGACGCCGAGTTGACGCACCAGCAGGCGATACACCTCCACCATGTCGCCCACCGTAATCCGCGGAAACGCCGACCCGTATGGCCGGTCCGTCTCCGGGTTCAACGACGACGGCCCGGTCGTGCCCATGCACCCGCCTAGCACGTTCGCGCAGACCACGTGAAAGCGGTCCGTGTCGATCGCGCGGCCTGAGCCGATCATCTTCTCCCACCATCCCGACGGCCCGGTTTCGCCCGGACGAATCCCCGCCACGTGCGCGTCGCCGGTGAGCGCGTGGCACACGAAGATGACGTTTGATTTGTCGTCGTTCAAATAGCCGCAACATTCATACGTGACCTCGACTTCCTTCAACACGCCGCCGCGCTCCAGACGCAAACCTTCCGGCGCGAGGTTAAGCCGCATTTTTCGCGGCTCCACCACGCCCACGGTTTTTCCGCTCAGCGGATGTATGGAAGACGTTTCAGACACAGTGAGTTAGTGTAGCGCAAATTCATTGTTGCGCGCAAGAAGCCAAAATGAAAAAGGATTGTCATGCCCACAGGTCGGCGAACGGGAAGCACTGGAAGGGATATCTGGATGAAGAAGTTGCTAATGTTGCACCGAGAAGGACGATGCCCAACGTTGTTCACCTTTCAACAAAACGGCGGGGTGTTTTGGCAAGCCTCCCGCCGTTCGACGGTTATTGGTAAATGATTTCGTCGGCAGAGGCACGGAAGAAGTGCGCGGAGGCGTCGGGACGGGGAATCCAAAATTCCTGAAGGCCGTCCTGAAGTTCGTCGGACTTTTTCTGAACCGCGGCGCCGGGATGGGGAATGAAACCGGCGGTGAGGTCTTCGCTGCCAAGCAGGGTGTAGTGGCAGTCTTCGTTGTTGCAACCGCTGACGGTGAGGCGGAGGAGTGACTGCTCGCCGTTCTCAACGAGGTCGAACGCGTTGATGGTCAGGTTGAGTGCGGGTTTGGCGCCGCCCATGATGTCGACGGGGCCGCTGCGCTTCAACGTGGCGTCGAGGTTGACGGTCATGGAGGTGCGTGTGCCGGCCCAGGCGTCGGAGAGTTTTTGGTCGAGGATCACGGTGTGATGAGGGAGGTCGAGATGCCCGGTGAAGGTCAGGCCGTTGAGCGTGATGGTGACAGGGCAGCTTTCGATCGCGGCGATCTTGGCGTCTGTGCCGAAGCGCGCGGCGGGTTGGCTGGCGGGTTGGGTGTAGAGGACTTTGGCGAGGGTGAGGTTGGGCAGGATATCCTGCGCCGAGGCTTCGTACGCGCCGAGGTCCATCTTGTCAAGCTGGACGCGGGGATTGCCCGCCCAATCCAGGGAGCCGATGTCAGGTGCGTTTTTCACGGCGTTGATGCAGGGGGAGCCGGGCCCCAGACGGTAATCGCCATTTTCGTAGTCGACGAATTGCGGGGAGTCCTTGAGGTCGTCGGAGGCATTGTTATTCCAGGCAATGTCGTATAAGGTTGAACGACCCACGGAACGTGCGTAAGGCAATCCCGCGCTGTTGAAGGCGCCATTGCGAACAAAGGTGTTGCCACGTGAATTATTGCCACTATTGAGGCCTGTTCCGAACGAGGAGGAGGTCGCGTTCACAATCCGGTTGCTTTCGATCAGGGAGTTGCAGACCGCGCTCATGTAACCGCCGCCACCACTGGCATTGACGGTATTGGATTTGATGATGCAACGGTTGGCAACGCAGTAGGCTATGCCGCCACCGAAACCGGCGTTGCTTTGGTTGGCGGGATTGAGTCCTTCGCTGACGCAGTTTTGGATGACGCAATTTTCGAGGCGTCCGCCCAAGGCGCCGCCGCCAAAGGCGCTGGAGGTTGTGTTGCCGGGCTGTCCGTCGTTGACGGTTGAATAGCCATTGACCAACGTAAATCCGGTGAGCGTGTTGAGCGTCAGGGGCTGGCCCTTGAGGGGCTCGCCGACCTCGAGCTCGTCGCACATGCCGAGCTGCGCGACTTTCCGCCCGGCGCGGATCAGCCGCCAGCCGACCAGCACGCGCTTCACGCGCACGGCCTCGAGCTTGCCGGTGACGTATATTTTTTGGCCGTGAATCGCGCGGACGATCGTCACGTCCCCGCGCCAGTTCATGATGCGGTCGTGCGCCTCACTCCTCATGCGCCACCTCCGTCAACGCCGCGCGCGTGTCGGCGTCCAGCGCCTGCCACACGTCGGCCCAGGCTTTCTTATGGACATGATGGTACGCGATGATCAGTGCCCGCGCCGCGCCGGCCAGCGCCACGGCCAGCACCTTGGCGGCCTCAAACGCCCAGTGGGCGAGCGCGCCCCGGGCTTCGTTTGGAAGGGTGTATTTGCTCATTCGCAAGCCTCCTTGATGGCAAACAGGGGGTATTCAAGCCGCGTAATCGCCGCTTCAATGCGCAGCAGTGACTTGAAGATCATCCAAAGATGTAACGTGATTATGAAAAGTTGAAAAGCCAGGCAGAGAATCAAAAAGATCATGTTTTCTTTCCTGTGGGTTTGGGTTTACACGGCCTTGACGAGCCGTTTGTCATTACGTTCTTTCGTGATCCGCGCTGAGACACGCCAAAAATCATCCTTCAACCCTTTGCGTCCCTTGAAGTGCGGATCCCGACCTTCCAGAACACGGTAGAGATAGGTGAAGTTGTACCCCATCTCGATCGCCGCGCGGCGCAGGTTTGGATACTTAACAATCCTGCGGGTTACGCTTTTTACTTGTGATTTGTTTGCCATTCAGATATTCTCCTTTTGCTGTTTGTGGCGAACAAGACGCATAGTATTCATTTTTGAATACAACGTCAATTCAAATTTAAATATCGGCTATGAAGGAAGTCTTTGCTACTCGTCTTGTCCAGTTGCGAGGTGATCGAACCAAGCAACAATTTGCACGTTATCTAGGGATTACCCAGCCAACTTATCTTCGTTACGAAGACAAAGATGATGAAACTCTTCCCAAAATTGACGTTTTGCTACGCATATCAAAAACATGCGGTGTTTCGGCGGATTGGCTCCTTGGCAACACGAATAATGAACCGATTGTTAAAGATGGAGCCGAGAGAAAACTTGATGGCATGAAAAAAGTTTTTCGCAAGATGTCCTCCGCAATGCAAGAGATGGAAAAACTTATTGAACCGTAATTTCAAGTGAATGCTCTTGCCGTTATTATCGCAGCACTTATAGCCGCCTTTCCATTAAACTGGTTGGCAAAACATGTCTTTTTCAGACGATATAGGCATGATGACATACTTGGAGTGAAAGTGACAAAAGAGGGGTATCCGCTCTGCTCGCAGTGTCTCGCGGAAGGCCGTGAAAACAAGGTCACACTCGAACGCCGTGAAAAGGATCACACCGTGTATTGGTGTGCGAAACACAAGCTCATTCGCGGAGCCAATCGGATTGATGTTATCAAATCTTTCAAGCGTGAGGTTGCTATTGAAATCGAACCGCACGGCACGGAAGCGGCGACACCAAACACGCCAGACATTTTTTTGTCTGCCTTCACATCCATTGCATTTGAAGTTAATGCCATGATTGATGCCTGCCCAGAGCGACAACCGTCTTTTGATGAAATTTACCGGGAAGCCGAAAAACACAATCTGGTGCGTTATCTTGCCGAAAAATATAGTGATATTGCCGATTTCTCGCTTCTTCTTTCAAGGTCTGGCGATCTTCGAATTGTCGAGGCAACGTTTTCTGATGCGGCCTCCGCCTTACAAGGGCGCGAACGAAGAAAGGTTGGAGTTGAGAGTAGCGGATACTGTTTGTTACAGGCAATCGTTATTGAGGCCATGCAGTTAAAGTTTTCGGGTTATATATTTGATGCTGTAACGGCACCAGAAACAAGCCACAAAAATACCGCGACGCCCCCGTTCGCGACAAAAAACGCCACCCTTTCACCCCATTCACCTACATAACAGGCGTTGCGCTGGTTGCCATTTTCCTCCCCCACGACACCCCGCCCCTCATCATTTTACCCGACGACTAACCCCACCCCAAACGCGCCCTCGCCGCGCAAAGGAAACGCATCATGAGCGACAAAAACAAGTCTTCAAAACCGCAGGGTTCCACGCCCCCAAAGGCTCCCGCCCCAAAAGTGGTCACGAACAAACAGCCACCCGCCGACCGTTCCAAAAACGTGTTGAACGCGCGCGACACCACGCCGGCGCCACCGCGTCCCAAACCCGGCAAATAGGGGTTTGACTTTTACCCGCCGAACGTCCATCATTTGCGCCATGACTCAAGAGCAGATAGCGGACGCGGCGTATAGCCAAAAATTCTCAATCGCACGCTCGATGATGTACCACGAGCGCCGGGTTCTTTTTTGGGAATTTCTCTCGGGAATTGCGAAGTTCCTTGAGTTTGCAACGACGTCGACGGCTTTCGTTTTTATTTACGCTGGAACTGATCGGCCTCTCCTGCAATGGGTCGTGCTGGCCGCGGCAATTGCCTCCTTCCTGGCCATCATTCTTGACGCTCACAAGCGCATCAAGCACAATACCAGCCAGCGGGCACGGCTAGGGGAACTGGCCCTTCAGATCCCCCACAACCTCGAAGCGCTCACCGAGGAGCGTCTTGAGGAGATATGTACGGCGCGCAAACGCATCGAGCTTGACGACGGGGTGATACTGGACTGCCTGAATGCGATCTGCCACAATCGGCAGTGCGACGCCGAGGGCATAAAGACTGGACTAATGCACTTGAATTTGTGGGAAGCCACCGTGGGTCGGTTTTTTCCTGTTCCTTATAAAAGCAAAACCTAGCCCGCCCCTCATCGTCGCCGACCCCTCCCGTTCCTCCCGATCACGCGCCCGCATCCGCTCCGCAACCCCTTTGCATCCCACTTACGTCCGCCCTGAAACCCCGTTGCCCCGCCCCGCGTCAAAATAGTTTTTCTTCCCGAAAACATTTCAAAACCGCCCCTCCGGCTAAAATAATTCCCGAATTTACTATTTTCCCCGTTCCGCCCCGAAAGCTCGTTTTTCCCTTGCCCAGTCTACCGTTTTCAACCACTTTCCACCAAAATCCCGTTTCCCGGATTCCATTGGTAAAACGTCA
>JAVBOU010000104.1:0-12145 GCA_031550185.1 Kiritimatiellia bacterium
TTCACACGCCGGACAAAGGTGGTTTCAAAATCCGCGGTGATGGTGGAACGCACATTGCGGCTTTGGCACGGCATGACGACGCCGAATGTCTTCAATGTTTGGCAAAAACAAGCGTTAACTATCTATAAGTGAAAACTCTCCGAAATTGACGCGCGCAACGGGTTTGTGTGAAAAATGCGGCGAGGTTATTTTTGAACTGCCTTCGCTAAAACCCGCGCATCATGTCGTTCCCATGCCGTGCGCGAAATTCGCGGACGAAATCAACCGGCGCTCACGGCTTTGTGTCCTGTTTTTTGCCATGATGTGGATTCTCGTGTTGGTTGTCACGATTCGCGCGGTTTTGCACGACGCATGTACGGTTGACGAGGCCGTTTTTCTTTGGGTGGTCACATGGGTAATTGCAATGGGAGCAGCTGGCTTGGCGGCATCGTTCCGCAAGATTTTTTTCATTCGCTGCCCGAATTGCCGCGGGAACATTTTCAAACCTGAATACGCCGCGCTCGCCATGACCACGGGTAAATGCGGACACTGTGGCAGTGTTGTGGTTCTGCCACGCGACGCGTGCGATCCGCCGCCTGTTTTGACGCGTGCCGAATTTTGCGCGAAGGATCCGGCGAGCCGCAGGCGCATGATTGAAGGCGGTGTTTTGTTTGTCATCCTCATGCTTTTTCTCAATGGCGCGCTGCGTGATGACATTGCCGGATTCGTCGCGCAACCGGTTTATGATCTGGCGGGGATGCGTTGGAATGTTTTGTCGGGCGTCGTTTTTTTCTTGATCACGGGGCGGCTTGTCTGGCTTTTGTCCTGCAGTCGCCGGCGCTGTCCGTATTGTCATAAGCACGTTTTTTGTATCCCGCTTGTCCTTGCCACACGACGCTGCACGAAATGCGGTGCGATGATTTTGCGCGACGAAGCATGACGCAAAAAAACGCGTGGCGTGGCAGGAGTCCTGCCACGCCACGCGACGTTTTAGAAGTGTGAAACCGTGCGGTTACTTTTTGCAGGAGCAACTGCAACAACCGCCTTCGGCTTTGGCGAGGCGATCCTTGAGGGCGGCGAGTTCGGCGCGGAGCTCTTTGGGGAGGCGGTCGCCGAATTGCTTGTAGGATTCTTCGACGCTGGCGACTTCCTTTTTCCAGCCTTCGATGTCGACGGTGAGGAGTTGCTTGATGTCGTCGGCGGTGACGTTGGAACCGGAGAGGTCGAGGGCGTCTTCGGTGGGCATGATGCCGATGGGGGTTTCCTTGAATTTGGCGGTGCCATCGATGCGCTCAGCGACCCATTTGAGGACGCGGGAGTTGTCGCCGTAGCCGGGCCAGAGCCACTTGCCTTCGGGGGTTTTGCGGAACCAGTTGACGAAGAAAACTTTCGGCAATTTGCTGGATTTTTTGGCGAAGGAGAGCCAGTGGGCGAAGTAGTCGGCGATGTTGTAGCCGCAGAAGGGGAGCATGGCCATGGGGTCGCGGCGGAGCTGGCCGACGGCGCCGATGTTGGCGGCGGTGGTTTCGGAACCGGCTGCGGAACCCATGTAGACGCCGTGGGCCCAGTTGTAGGCTTCGTTGACGAGGGGGATGGTGGTGGGGCGACGGCCGCCGAAGAGGAAGGCGCTGACGGGAACGCCGGCGGGGTCTTCCCATTCTTTGGCGATGACGGGGCACTGGCCGGCGGGACCGGTGAAGCGGGCGTTGGGGTGGGCGGCCTTGACGGTTTTGCCGTCGGCGTCCTTCATGTCAGGGGACCAGTCGTTGCCCTTCCAGTCGATGAGGTGCTTGGGCGCGGGGATGCCCATGTCTTCCCACCAGACGTCGCCGTCGTCGGTGAGCGCGACGTTGGTGAAGATGGTATTTTTGGTGATGGTGAGCAGGGCGTTGGGGTTGGACTGCATGGAGGTACCGGGCGCGACGCCGAAGAAGCCGAACTCGGGGTTGACGGCGTAGAGGCGGCCGTCGTCGCCGAGGCGGAGCCATGCGATGTCGTCGCCGAGTGTCTCGACTTTCCAGCCGGGAAGGGAGGGGCGCATCATGGCGAGGTTGGTCTTGCCGCAGGCGGAGGGGAAGGCGGCGGTGACGTAGTGGACCTTGCCTTCGGGGGAGGTGAGCTTGAGGATGAGCATGTGCTCGGCGAGCCAGCCTTCGTTTTTGGCGAGGACGGAGGCGATGCGCAGGGCGAAGCATTTTTTACCGAGCAGGGCGTTGCCGCCGTAGCCGGATCCGAAGGACCAGATTTCGCCGGTTTCGGGGAAGTGGCAGATGTATTTCTTTTCGATCGGCGCGCAGGGCCAGGCGACGTCTTTTTCGCCGGGCTTGAGGGGCGCGCCGACGGAGTGAAGGCAGGGGACGAAGTCGCCGTTGTCGCCAAGGGCCTTGAGGGCGGCGGCGCCCATGCGGGTCATGATGCGCATGTTGATGACGACGTAGGGGGAGTCGGTGATTTCAATGCCGATCTTGGCGATGGGCGAGCCGATCGGACCCATGGAGAAGGGGATGACGTACATCGTGCGGCCGGCCATGCAACCGTCATAGAGCTTGGACATTTCGGCCTTCATGGCGGCGGGGTCGGCCCAGTTGTTGGTGGGGCCGGCGTCCTCCTTGTTCTTCCAGCAGATGAAGGTGCGGTCTTCGACGCGCGCGACGTCGGAGGCGTGGGAGCGGGCGAGGAAGCAACCGGGGCGCTTGTCCTGGTTGAGGCGGATGAAGCTGCCTTTTTTGACGAGCTCTTCGCAGAGGCCGTCGTACTCTTTTTGGGAACCGTCGGCCCAGACGACGTTGTCGGGTTTGCAAAGCTGGCGGATTTCCTCGACCCATGCGAGGAGTTTTTTGTGGTTGGTCGGTGCGCTCATGGTGATGGTCTCCTTGGTTGCTGAAAAATAATGGGGTAAAAGTTTAGCAAAGGCCGGGGCGTGTGGCAAACGAAGAATACGGGGTGATTTTCGAAAACCTTTCGTGTTGACACTGAAAAAGGAATGGTTTATATTACCCGCCGTTTTCCGCAATTGGCGAGGTAGCTCAGTTGGTAGAGCAGCGGACTGAAAATTCGCGTGTCGTCGGTTCGATCCCGACCCTTGCCACCATTTTTTTGCCGTGAGGAGAGGTGGCAGAGTCCGGTTTAATGCACATGACTCGAAATCATGCGTACTCTCACGGGTACCGGGGGTTCGAATCCCTCCCTCTCCGCCATCTTGAAAATTTTTATTGAATCCGCGCTCGTGGCGTGGCAGAACCAGGGCCACGCCACGAAATATTTTTGGCTTTATGATTTCCACGGCGCCATGGCGGTGTTGAGGGAAAGGTAATCGGCATAAATGGCGTCATAGGCGCGGGCGGCGGCAGGATCGGGAGAGGTACGGGTGACGGGGTCGAGCTGGATGAAGGGATCGGTGTAATTGCCGAGGGGTGTGGTGTGGCCGGCGGCGTGGTCGAGGCACCAGATGGATTGCAAGGCGGCGCCGAGTGCGCCGGCTTCTTTGTTGACGGGACAGACGACGGAACAGCCGAAGATGTCGGCGCAGAGCTGGCGCCAGATGGCGGATTTTGCGCCGCCGCCGACGAGGCGGATTTCGCGGGGGATGAGGTTTTGATGGCGGAGGATGTCGAGGCCGTAACGGAGGCCGAGGGTGGCGCCTTCCATGGCGGCGCGGCAGAGGTTTTGCGGGGTGAGGTTGGTGGTGGAGATGCCGGCGAGGGTGCCGCGGGCGCGGGGAAGCGCGGGGGTGCGTTCGCCGTTGAGGTAGGGGAGGAAGCGCAGACCGCCGGCGCCGGGTTGGGCGGCGGCGACATGGGCGTCGAAGGTTTTGAGATCGAGGCCGAGGAGCTGGCGGATTTCTTCGGTGACGACGGTGACGTTCATGGTGCAGATGAGCGGGAGCCAGCCGCCACTGCTGGAGCAGAAGCCGGCGAGTTCGCCGTTGGGGTCGGTGACGGGGCGGTCAGAGAAGGCGAAGAGTGTGCCGGAGGTGCCGAGGCTGCAGGTGACGATGCCGGGGCGAACGTTGCCGGTGCCAATGGCGGCCATCATGTTGTCGCCGCCGCCGGAGGAGACGAGGACGCTGGCGGGGAGCTTAAATTCGGCGGCGATTTCGGAGCGGATTTTGCCGACGGGTTGGTCGGCGGCGATGAGCTCGGGAAGGGCGGCGGCGAGTTTGCCGGAGGGGTCAACGGCGCGGACGAGTTCGGGCGACCAGGCGCGCTTGTGGATGTCGAAGTAGCCGGTGCCGGAGGCGTCGCCGGCTTCCATGCAACGGCGGTCGGTGAGCCAGAAGTTGATGTAGTCGTGGGGCAGAAAAATCGTGGCGAGACGCTGCCAGAGGTCGGGGTGATGTTTTTGGAAATGGAGGACTTTTGATGCGGTGAACCCAACCGCGAGGTCGCTGCCGGTCGTGGCAAGGAGGGAGGCTTTGCCACCGGCGCGGTCGAGGATTTCGCGGCATTCGTCGACGGTGGAGGTGTCGCACCAAAGCTTGGCGGGACGCAGGACGTTGCCGTCGGCGTCGAGCGCGACGCAACCGTGTTGCTGGCCGGAGACGCCGATGGCGTAAACGTCGGCGGGATTGACGGTCGCGAAGATGTCGCGGAAGCAGGCGCGAATGGCGTCGATCCACAGTTGCGGGGATTGTTCGCGGCTGCCGTGGTCGTCCGCGCTGACGGGATAGCCGGCGAATGCGCTGGCGACGGTGCGGCCGGTGGCGCGGTTGAACGCGATGATTTTGGTGCCCTGGGTGCCGGTGTCGATGCCGATGAAAATGGGGTCTGCCATAAGGGTGCTCCTTGTTGGCGGTGTATGATAGCGCGGCGGGCGGCATTACGCAACGGATGAAAATTCGCTTGCGCTCCGTGACGCATTGTGGAATAGTTTGACCGCGTTATGGCTTCACGTCACGTCCTCATTTTGTTTGCAACCATGGCCACGCTTCTTTCCGCCAACACACCGCGGCTCCTCGTCACCACCGACATCGGCGGCGATCCGGATGATCAGCAATCGCTCATCCGCCTGCTGCTGTACGCGAACGAGATCGACATCGCGGGGATTGTCGCCTCCGCGTCGGGCACGCCGGGCGAACTCGGCAAGTCCGTCACACGCGTTGACATGATCCTCGACACGATCGCGGATTACGCGCGCGTGCTGCCCAATCTCCGCCTCCACGATCCGCGCTATCCCGACGCCGAACTTCTCCGCGGCCGCGTGAAATCGGGCAATCCGTTGCGCGGGCCGTCGGCGTTTGGCGCGGCTGGGCACGACACCGAAGGCTCGGCGTGGATCGCGCAAACCATTCTCGCCGCGACCGCGGAACATCCGCTGCACATCGCCGTGTGGGGCGGCCAGACCGATCTCGCGCAGGCGCTTTGGCGCGTTGGAAACAGCGGCGCGCTGGAGCATGTCACCGTCTACGACATCAATGACCAAGACCGCATCTTCGAACGCATCCGCGCGCTCGCGCCAACGCTCCGTTACACGCTCGCCCAATCCTCCACGGATGACAAACGCGACTCCGTTTACCGCGGCGTTTATCTCGGCGGCGACGAATCCCTCACCTCCGCCGACTGGATCGCCAGCCGCGCGAAAAACCGCGGCAATCCGCTGGGCGAGCGTTATCCCATGAAGACCTGGACCGCGCCGAATCCCCACTCCTGCATGAAGGAAGGCGACACGCCCTCGTGGTTCGCCATGCTGCCCAACGGCCTCAATTTCGCCGACCATCCTGAATGGGGCGGCTGGGGCGGACGCTTCACCACCGCCGATGCCCGCACCTTTCGCGACGCAGCGGATGTGGGTGACTCCCGCGCCTCTGTTCACCGCTGGCGGCCCGCGTTTCAAAACGCCTTCCACGCGCGGCTCGACTGGTGCGTCCTGCCTTACGCCGAGGCCAGCCATTTTCCCGTCGCGCTCCTCAACAACACGCCCGGCACCGCGCCCGTGTTGATCAACGCCGCGCCCGGCCAAACCCTCACCCTCTCCGCCGCCGGCTCCCGTGATCCCGACCACCGCGCGCTGACCTTCCGCTGGTGGCAATACCCGGGCATTGCCACGCTTATTTTTTCCACGCCCGACGCGCCGGAAACGCAACTCACGCTTCCCGCCGACGCGCCACGCGGCGCGGTCTTCCACATCATCCTTGACGTCACCAATAACGGCACTCAGCCGCTCACTTCCTATCGCCGCGCCGTCATCACCATACAATGAACATCGACATCCATCCGCGCTCAACCAACCGCATGTTCAAAATCGTTCCGTTTGCGTGCTCCGTCTTGTCGGCGTTTTTTCTGTGGTCGACGCTGCCGCCGCTTGACCAGTCGGCCAACGCCTGGTACGCGCTGGTTCCGGTTATTCTGCTCGCGCGTTTTTGCGCGCCGGGACGCGCGTTTCGTTTCGCGTGGCTGGGCGGGTTTTTGTATTGGTGCGCGAGCCTTCTCTGGCTCTGGCAGCTCATCGGCAACGGCGGCCCGCTTCCGCTCGTCCTCCTCGGCCAATTCCTCCTCTCCGCCTACATGGCGCTCTTTTGGGGTCTCTTCGCCTTCGCCTCCGCCCGCTTGTGGCAGCGCGCCAACACCTGCCACGCCGCCTGGCGCCTGCCGCTCATTTGCCTCGCAGAACCTCTTCTCTGGGTCGGCACCGAATACCTTCGCTCCCACCTCTTCACCGGTTTCCCGTGGAATCTCCTCGGCGTCTCTGTTTCGCAAAATCTCCCCGCCATCCAGCTTGCCTCCTTCGGCGGCGTCTACGCGGTGTCGTCCCTCGTTTTTCTGGTCAACGCCGGTCTCGCTTCCCTCGTGATTCGCATCTTCGTTTCCTTTGCCAAAATCCTCCCCGCTTCCCTTGCCGCGCGCATTCCCAATCCGCAAATTCCCAAACTTTTAAACTCCCTTCAATCCCTCTTGCCGCTGGCTTTCGGTCTTGCCGCCATCATGTACGGCGTGCGCGTGATCCAACACGAATTGCGCGTTGTTTCGCCCGACACGCACGACACCTGGCACGCCGGCCTCGTTCAACCCAACACCCCCTCGATCTTCGAGCTCACCGACGACATCGTCCTGCGTCAGCGCGACGAACTCCAAAATCTCACCCGCCAGCTCGCCGCCCTTAAGCCCGATTTTATTCTCTGGCCTGAGTCCGCCATTCTTGCCACGCTTCCGTACGACCGCCCCGCTTACAAGCTCGCCCGCGACGCCGCACTCCACGCCAACGCCTCCATCATCACCGGTTGCGCCGAAGTCCGCACCCGTCCGCCCAATCACAAAACCTACGACTTCTACAACGCCATGTGGCACTTCGACGCGACCGGCGCGGTTCGCGAAACCTACCACAAGCAACACCTCGTTCCCTTCGGCGAATACATCCCCGGCGGCGTTTTCATTCCTGCCATCAACAAACTCACGCCCGGCGGACAACCCTGCACACCTGGTCAGCAACCCGGCCTCTTCTCCATCAGCAAGCGCGATTCACAAAACCTCCAAATCACCGCCGGCGCGCTCATCTGTTTTGAAGACCTCTTCCCGCATCTCTCCCGCGCCGCCATCCGCGCCGGCGCGCGCCTCCTTCTCAACGCCACCAACGACGCCTGGTTTGAAGGCTCCCTCGAACCCGAAATCCACCTCCGCCAATCCATCTTCCGCGCCGTCGAAACCCGCGTCCCGCTCCTTCGCGCCACCAACACCGGCGTCACCTGTCTGGTCGATTCTCTTGGCCGTGTCACCCGCCTCCAAAACGGCGCCGGTTCCTGCGTCTCCTTTCCCGGCTTCATGAACGCCACCCTCTCCATTCCCCGCGACTTCGCCCCGACCCCTTACACCCGCCACGGCGACCTTCTTCTCGCCCAGCCCGCCGCCCTCTTCCTCCTGCTCTGCCTCCTTCCCGCCGCGTGGCAATGGTGCCGCCGTGCCACGAAAAAAAAGTAAAAACCGCCCGTGGCAGAGCCCCACCCAGATCGCGTTTTTCGTCAGCATGCTTGCCGTCCCGTCAGGGACGGGAGGTTGCGTCGCACAGACGTCATGTTTTTCACTCACGCGGCAACCCCGTTGGGTTTGAAGACGCGTAACCAATCGATTTGATCCAATACTGCACAGGGAGGGCGAGCGTCCTCGCGAGCCGCAACAAGAGGGTTTCAGCAAAAAAACACGCAACCATCCAGCAAATCAACCGGGCATCTTCGTGCGGCTCGCGAGGACGCTCGCCCTCCAATTCGGCGGTTTTGGAACAGGTCTAATGTTGTATGTCAATACTATGTGAGACCTCCATGACAGACAGGAAGACCTGCGGTGTGCTTCGCGTCGTCTGTCTTACCTTGTGGCATGGCACGACCTCTGCCACGCCACCACACCCGGCACGCATACTGCTTTTATTCTTGGCGCGAAACATGTACACGTGACAACGTGTCGCGACGGAGTATTGTCAACATGCCTCATCTCGCAAACCCTTACGCACTTTTTTTGCTTTTCCCGTGGGCCTTTGCCGCGTGGCGCGTCTTCCGTCATGCCACGGTCGCCGGCCTGCTCTTTGCGCCGGTTCACCGCCTGCCACCAAAGACCGGCGGCTGGCGCACATTCGCCGCCAAAATCCTCCCTGTCTTTTTCCTTCTCGGCGCGCTGCTTTTGATCTTCGCCGCCGCGCGTCCGCAAACCCTTTTCGCCCGCATCAACCGAACCTCGGACGCCATTGCCATCATGATGACCGTCGATGTGTCGGGTTCCATGGAAGCCCTCGATCTCACCCCAAAAAACACGCTCAACACCTCCAGCGAAAAAAATCGCCTCGATGTCGTGAAGGACACCTTTAAGGCCTTCATCAACGAACGCCCCGCCGATCTCGTCGGCCTCGTCACCTTCGGCGGTTTTGCCGCCACGCGCGCCCCCCTCACCCTCGATCACGCCGCCGTGCTCCACGCGCTCGACGGCGTCACCATTCCGTCCGGCACCATCGACGCCCAGGGCCGCCCGCTCAACCAGGAGGAACTCCTCACCGCTGTCGGCGACGGCCTTACCACCGCCGCCGCCCGCCTTGAGAACGCCGAACCCAAAACCCGCATCATCGTCCTCCTCTCCGACGGCGAATCCAACACCGGCCTCTACACGCCCGAACAGGCCGCGCAAACCGCCAAAGAACTCGGCATCCGCGTTTACACCATCGGCATCGGCTCCAACAGCGGCACCGCTCCCGTCCGCACCAAGGACATGTTCGAGCGCTCCGTGCTTGTCACCGTCTCCGTCGACTTCAACGAAAAGCAACTCCGCGACATTGCCGACACCACCGGCGGCAAATATTTCCGCGTCGGCACCAAGGACGGCCTCACCCAGGCCCTCGATGACATCAACGCACTCGAAACCACGCCTATCCAACAGCAAACCTACAACCGTTATAACGAGCACTTCCTCATCCCACTTCTCGCTGGCGCGCTCCTCCTTCTCCTCGCCGTCACCCTCAACATCCAAATCACCCGGAGACTCGTATGAACTTCGCCCATCCCTGGTTCCTTCTTCTCCTTCCGCTCCTGCCCCTGCTTGCCGTGCTTTGGTTCTTCCTCAACACCCGCGCCAACCGCCGCCTCGCCCAAATCATACTCCCCGAACTCCGCGAAAAACTCCTCCCCCGCCGCCAGCGTTTTCTATTCCTCACTCAGCTCCTCCTTCTCACTCCCGGCCTTCTGCTCCTCACCCTCGCCGCCGCGCGTCCCCAATGGGGCTACCGCGACGAAACCATCACCTCCCGCAGCCGCAACCTCCTCATCGCCGTCGACGTTTCGCGCTCCATGCTCGCGCAGGACGTCCACCCCAATCGCCTCGGCCGCGCCAAGGCCGACATCCTCGACCTCATCCCCGCGCTCCAGGGCGACCGCGCCGCACTCCTCGCCTTCCGCTACAAAGCCGTCCTCCTCTGCCCCCTCACCACCGACGCCACCTTCCTCCGCCAGTCTCTCGACACGCTTTCCCCCGACGTCGCCGCGCCCGGCCCCACCGACCTCGCCACCGCCATCACCGCCAGCCTCGAAGCCCTCGATCCTGTTCAGGACGAATACAACGCCATCCTCCTCATTTCCGACGGCGAGGAGCTCACCGGTTCCGCGCTCGACGCCGCCCGCCTCGCCGCCAAACGCAACATTCCTATCTTCACCGTCGGCATCGGCGATCCCAAAGGCACCACCATCCCCGACAAATCCGGCTCCCTCCAATTCGACGGTGCCCCTGTCCGCACCGCCCTCAACGAACACTCCCTCCGCGCCATCGCTACCGCCTCCGGTGGCACCTACATCCCTCTTGCCACCGCCGGCACCGCCCACACCACCCTCGGCGCCATTTACAACAAACACCTCCGCCCCCGCGCCACACGCGATCAACAGGAAACCCGCGAGCGTCAAATTCAGGAACGCTACCCTCTCTTCCTCATCCCCGCCCTTCTCCTTCTCCTCGCCGCCGCCAGCCTCTCCCGCGGCCGCCTCGCCTCGCCACGACGCAAAACAATCCCCTCCCCACTCCTCGCCATTTGTACATTTTACATTTTACACTCTACATTCGCCTTCGCTTCCACCAACCTCACCGGCGTCGCCGCCGCCCGCGAAGCCCAGTCCTTGCTCAAGAAAAACCAACCCCAGGCCGCTGCCGAAGCCTTTGAACAAGCCAGCCGCACCACCACCCTCGACCGTTCGCCGCCCTACGCCTTCAACGCCGCACTCGCCTACCTCAAAGCCCAAAAACTTGGCGACGCCCTTCGCCTCCTCGGCCCGCTCGCCGACGACCGCACCCTCGAACTCTCCTCCCGCGCCAACGACCTCATCGCCAAAATCACCCTCGCCCAATCCGGCGCCTCCACCAACTCCACCGAAAAACTCACCGCCCTCACCACTGCCGCCAACCGTCTTCAAAACGCCCTCCGCGAAGCCCCCAATTCTGTCCGCGAAAAAAACTTCGCCCGTGTCGCCCCGCTCCTTCCCAAAGCCCGCGAAGACGCCCATTTGGACGCCCTGATCGCCCGCTACAAAGACACCTCTCCACCGCAACTTCTCGGTCAAATTCTCTCCACCCAGCGTAAGCTCCTCCGCACCGCTTCCTCCACCTTCACCAACGCCCCTGCCGCCCTCATCCCCGCCGCCGAATCCCTCGCCCGGCAACAACGCGACAACGCCGATCTCTGGATTCCCCTCAAACCCATCCTCCTCCAGCCCCTCACCAACGACACTGAGCGCGCCGAATTTGAGACCCTCATCAACCAGGCCCGCAGCACCATGATCACCGCCGCCACTCGGCTCGACAACCTCGACGCCGCCGCCATCGAACCCGTCACCCTCGCCGAAACCCTTCCTTATCGCCTTTGGTTCCTCACCGCCGAGCCTCCCGCCCTCATTGACGAAGACCTCCTCCTCCAAACCAACACCCTCGCCTCCGCCGACGTCCCTCTCTTCCCCACCCGTCCCGACCAACCCGAAGCCCTCCGCCTCACCCGGCACTTCCGCGAAACCTTCCCCCAATGGGCCGACCAATACCAGCAGCGCGCCCAGGCCGACACCAATGCCGCCCCCTTCACAGCAGATGACCGCGCCCAAATCGAAACCCTCGCCGCCCAAACCGAAGACCTCCAATCCCAGGCCACCCTCAAATCCAACCCCGACCGTCCCGCCCTCCAAACCCAGGCCCACCAAAACCTCCTGCGCATCAAGGAACTCCTCCCCAAAGACAAAAACCAGCAACAACAAAATCCCCAACAAAACCAAGACCAGCAGCAACAACAGCAAGACCAACCACAAAAACAAGATCAGCAACAAGATCAACAGCAAGACCAGGAGCAGCAAGACCCACAACAAGACCAGCCAGAACCCAAAGAACCGTCCGAACCTCAAACCCCCGAAAAAATCAAAGAAATGCTCCGTCGCGCCCTCGAACGCGAAAAAGAACACGAAGCCGAAAAACGCCGCCAGCTCCAGTCCATCCCCCTCCCGCCCACCGAAAAAGACTGGTAAAACATTAGACTTGTTCCAAAACTTGAACATGGAGGGCGAGCGTCCTCGCGAGCCGCACAAAGAGGCCCGGTTGATTTGCCGGATGGCTGCACATTGTTTGCTGAAACCATCCTGTTGCGGCTCGCGAGGGCGCGCGCCCTCCACATAGAAGCTGGGTTTTGTGGAAGTCTAAAGGTTGGGCGCGACCCCCGGGCGCGCCCCACCCTG
>JAVBOU010000152.1:0-10093 GCA_031550185.1 Kiritimatiellia bacterium
CTGGTGGAGAACGCTTTTTTGCGACTCAAAGGCTGGCGCGGCGTGGCCACGCGGTATGCGAAGAGGACCTCCTCATTCCTGGCATGCGTCCATATTGCAGGCATGATCATGCGACTTAAAAACTCGTGACTACACTGTCTAGAAGCTGGTTTGGGAACAATTTTATGACATGCAGGAGAAAAAATGAATGATTCGAGGTTCCCCAATGTTGACTCAAAATATCAAAGCACCAGTGACAGACAGGAAAACGTGCGGTGTGTTTCGCATCGTCTGTCCTGTTTTTTGGTATTTGTGAAGGCGGGAGGGGGATGGTATACTGTGGGGCTTTCATGATGGACTTTTCAAAAATTTTGAATGCGGGGCAGTATGAGGCGGTGACGGCTCCGGAGGGCCCGATGCTGGTGTTGGCGGCGGCGGGGACGGGGAAGACGCATACGCTGGTGCACCGGGTGGCGTGGTTGATTGAGCAGGGGGAGGCGCCGGATCGGTTGCTGCTGTTGACGTTTACGAACCGGGCGGCGCGGGAGATGATTGAGCGGGCAAGAGGAGTTGCGGGGGAAGGTGTGGGGGAGGTGTGGAGCGGGACGTTTCATCATGTGTGCAACCGGTTTTTGCGGCGGTTTGGGCATCATCTGGGGTTTGGGCCGGGGTTTGCGATTTTGGACCGGGAGGAGAGTGAGTCGCTGGTGAATGAGGCGATCAAGGGGCTGGGGTATACGTCGAAGGATTTTCCGAAAAAGGGGGTGGTGGCGGGGGCGTTTAGTCATGCGGCGAGCCGTGGGGTGGGGTTTGCGGAGGTGGCGGAGGACCGGGCAAGGGAGCTGGAGTGCGAGGGGGAGGAGCTGTTGAAGATTTACAATGCGTATGAGGAGCGGAAGCGGGTGCTGGGGGCGATGGATTTTGATGATTTGCTGGTGAATGGGTTGAGGTTGATGGAGACGGTGCCGGAGGTGCGGGAGCGGTATCAGGCGAAGTTCAGGCATGTGTTGGTGGATGAGTATCAGGATACGAACAGGCCGCAGGCGCGGCTGGTGGACGTGCTGGCGCGGGGGCATGGGAATGTGATGGCGGTGGGGGATGATTTTCAGTGCATTTATTCGTGGCGGGGGGCGAATTTCCGGAATATTATGAGTTTTCCGGAGCGTTATCCGGGATGCCGGATTTTGAAGCTGGAGGAGAATTACCGGAGTTCGCCGGAGATTTTGGAGGTGGCGAACGCGTGCATCAAGGGGAACCCGGAGCAGTTTCAGAAGACGCTGCGGGCGACGCGTCCGGCGCGGCGGAAGCCGGAGGTTTATTTTTTGCGGGACGGGGATGAGCAGGCGTATTTTGTGGCGCGGCGGGTCCGGCGGATGGTGGAGGAGGAGGGACGGCGGCCGGGTGAGATTGCGGTGTTGTACCGGGCGCATTTTCATTCGATTGAGTTGCAGATGACGTTGTCGCGGATGGGAATGGCGTATGAGATTACGTCGGGTGTGGGGGTGTTTGAGCAGGCGCACACGAAGGATGTGCTGGCGTTTTTGCGGATGGGGGTGAACAGCGGGGATGCGCTGGCGTTTCAGCGGTTGCTGGCGATGGTGCCGGGGGCGGGGCCGAAGACGGTGGAGAAGTGGTGGACGAAGCTGGGGGGGCGGTTTGACGCGTTGGAGGAGCGGGAGCGGGGGGCGTTGCGGGAGATGATGAAGCCGGCGCAGCGGGAGGCGTGGCGGCCGGTGGAGGCGCTGTACGAGGTGTGGCGGGAGAAGGGATACATGCTGCACGGCGACGCGGCGGTGCTGCAGTTTTTGGCGGATTTTTACGACCGATTTTTGTCGCACAATTTTGACAATCCGGAGAAACGGCGGGAGGATGTGGAGGAATTGGCGGTGCACATCGGGCGGGCGGGGACGGTGGCGGAGTTTTTGAACGAGGTGGCGTTGCTGACGAATGTGGATCATGCGTACGCGCGGCAGGAGACGGGGGCGGATGCGGTGCATTTGAGCACGGTGCATCAGGCGAAGGGTTTGGAGTGGCCGGTGGTGTTTGTGATTTGGATGTCGGAGGGGATGTTCCCGGCGCAGCGGGCGTTGTCGGAGGGGGATGACGCGGAGGAGCGGCGGTTGTTTTATGTGGCATTGACGCGGGCGAAGGAGGCGTTGTATTTGTCGGCGCCGGAGATGCGCAACGTGAAGGGCGGGGGAATGATGTACATGCGGCCGTCGCGGTTTGTGAAGGAGCTGCCGAAGGAGTTGCTGCAGGAACATTACGGGGTGCGGTTGTGAGGATTTTCGAAAGCGTGAAAGGGGGCGTGGCGTGGCAGAGGTGTTGCTGTGCCACGGCGCGGATTTTTGGTTTTTGTTGTGAGGAATTTTTACATCAGGAGCGGGTATGTTGTACTGGTTAGGAATGCATTTGGAGGATTGCTGGGGGCCGTTTCGTCTGCTGGCGTCGCACATGGTGTTGATGGCGCTGGGGACGCTTGGGGCGGGATTTTTGGTGTGGTTTTTGTTGCCGCGCCAGAAGAATGTGTTGCCGCGCGACCGCGGGAAGTTGCTGGTGAAGGACGGGGACAAGTCGGCGGGGAAACCGACGGGTGCGGGGTATTTGCTGACGCTGATTATTCTGCCGGTGATGTTGTTGTGCGTGCCGATTTATCAGGTGTGGGATTTGGGAATTTTTGTGTGCGTGTTTTTGTCGATGTACACGGGATATTTGGATGATAAAAGCGCGGCGCCGTGGGGAGAGTGGCGGAAGGGAATTTATGATTTTGGAATCGCGTTGCTGACGGCGTTGTGCTTGTGCCGGATGCAGGATGTGTCGATGTGGCTGCCGTTTGTGAAGCAATCGCTGACGGTGTCGTGGCAGGTGTATTTGCCGGTGGCGACGGTGCTGCTGTGGTTTACGGTGAACGCGACGAATTGCTCGGACGGTGTGGACGGGCTGGCGGGGTCGCTGACGTTGATCGCGCTGGCGTCGCTGGCCGGGTTGCTGTACGGCATCGTGGGGTATCAGCCGATCGCGGAATATCTGTTGATTCCGCACTCGGCGGCGGGCGCGCGATGGGCGATTTTGCTGTTCACGGCCTCGGGCGGACTGGCGGGATATTTGTGGTACAACGCGGAACCGAGCACGTTGCTGATGGGTGACGCGGGTTCGCGAATGCTGGGGCTGCTGGTGGGCATCGGCGTGCTCGCGTCGGGCAATCCGCTATTGGTGTTCGTGGTGTCGCCGGTGATTTTGGCGAACGGCGGCGCGGGGCTTTGCAAGCTACTGTTGCTACGCGTGCTAAAGCGGCTGGGGTTTGACACGACGCCACCTGGCAACCTCTCGCGCGAAGAGGCGGACGCGCAACATGTGCTCGTGCGCGCGTTGCACAGCGTGCGGTTCCCGCTCCACGATCATTGCCGCCGCAACCTCGGCTGGAGCAACGCGCAGGTGCTCATGCGCTTCATGCTCATCCAGGCCTTCCTCACGCCAATCCTCTTCATCCTCTTCATCAAAATCCGCTAACGATGACAATTTGCATCAAGCGTGGCGCCCGCCAAATCGGCGGAACATGTATCGAACTCACCGCCGACAACGGCAAGCGGTTGCTCGTGGACTTTGGGTTGCCGCTCGACGCGCCCGACGCGTTGCCGGAGCAGATGCCGGACATCCGCGGGCCGCTTCCGTGCGGATTGTTGATCAGCCATGCACACGGTGACCATTACGCGCTCGCTCACTTCCTCGACAAGCGCGTGCCGGTTTACATTGGGAAGGCCGCGCGGGAGCAAATCGAGGTTATTAACATGTACACGCGCGAAAAATGCGTGTTGGAAAACACGGTGGAGATTTCGCCGTGGAAAACGTTCACCATCGCAGACACGTTCAAGATCACGCCCTACTGGGTGGATCACTCGGCGTACGACGCCTACGCATTTCTCATCGAGGCGGACGGCAAACGTGTGTTTTATACCGGCGACTTCCGCGCACACGGACGTCTCAGCGTCTGCGTGGAACGGTTGATTGACAGGCCGCCTCAACGCGTCGACGTCCTCCTGATGGAAGGCTCCATGCTTGGCCGGAGCAACGACGCGTCAGCGACTGAGGAGTTCTTGGAAGAACGTTTTGAAAAGGAGTTTCGTGAGACCAAGGGCGTCGTTGCGATCATGGCCTCGTCGTCCAACATCAACCGCATCGTGACGCTTTACAAGGCGGCGGTCAACAGCGGGCGCGAGCTCGTCGTCCCGGCACACGTCGGCCTGCTGACGATGAAGACTGGCAACCGCAACATCCCCAACTTCAAGACATTCAAAAAATTCAAGAAGTGGGAGGAACACACCCCCTGGCACCACACCGTCTCCCCCGCGCAGGTGCTCGCCGAGCCGTCGCGTTACGTCGTTTTCCTGAAAACCTCCATCATCGAAACCATGCTTGCCAACGGCCTGTTCTGCCCGGACGCGACTTTTATTTACTCCATGTGGAGCGGTTACAAAACCGGCGGGCACCTCGCCACCACGCTCGCCAAAATCGAACGCGCCGGCACACGTATGGCGCCCGACATCCACACCAGCGGCCACGCCGACATCCCGACGTTGAAACGTTTTGCGAAGGCCATCAACGCCACCCGCATCGTCCCCATCCACACCGAACATCCCGACCGCTACCACGATCACTTTGGGTCAACCGTCGAACTGCATGACGACGGGGAAAGTTTTTTTGTTTAATACCTAACAAACAAGGTTTTGAAAATGACAAAAGATCCAGTGAATTTTGATATGGCCGAAGTCAAATCGTGGTTTGATTTAAAAAAAACGGCAAAATGCAGTGCAAAATGCGAAGGGTGGAACAGTAAAACGTACTGGATAACGCGAGGGTTAGACAAAATCACATCAAACAGCATTATTTCTTGGACTAAAAAATCGCTGTTGCGTGACACAATTCCACTGCCAAGAAAAAATGATTTTAGATTTGAAAACCGAGTTAACGCAGAAAGCCGCGGGGAGACGGAGGAGGGGCCGACGAATGAAGCTGGCATCAATTGGAATTTGTTTGATTTCATGAGAAAACGCAGTCACAATTTAACCGACAAATCATGCCCTTCGTTTATACCTGTTTATGAATTTCCCTTAGTTGCGGGTCGCAAAGGGCAATTGTTATCAGATTTTATTCTGTTTTCAAAAAATAATACTACCGGTCATTCCCTTGTTGAACTTGTGGAGTTAAAACGTGAGTCTGCCAATGACACACCACTCATGGCGTTTGCAGAAGCGGTTTGTTACATCATTCAATTACTTCGTTGCTGGGAATTACCGGGTTTTCAATCCGAATTGAAAACTGTGCTGAACAAAGCAACACATGATGACGTCATACGCTACCCTGATCGCATTAACCTTGTGTTGGCGGCTCCACAAAAATATTGGCAAAATTGTATGCCAAACGACGAATTCAAACAGAATGAAAGCGCCATAAAAAAACGCTTCGATGAAATCATCCAAGGCGTGAATGGCGTCGTGAATAAAAAAATCGAAAAAATGGAGATGCAAATAATTCTTGCTGATTGCAAAGACAATGGTGCAAGCGGTTTGACAGCGCGTAAATATTCACATCCCCTTTCACCTTCCGTTTTTTTCGGCGACCATCCATGATTGTAACCCGTACCGTAATGTTCATCATCCCCGACTCTTCCAACACCTTCCCCCAGCCATGATCATGCCCCAAACCACCGACGCTTTTGTCACCGGCGTGTGCCACGACGCGCAACTTGGCGTCGCATATGCCGACGTCACCGACGCCGCGCGCACGCTTTGCCGCAACCACCTTTGCGGACCCGCTGCGTCGCGCATGCTTGGCGACGCACTCGCCGCGGTCACGCTCCTCTGCCTTGACACCGAACCGGGCACCAGCGTCCTCCTGCGCATCACCGCCACCGGTCCCATCGAAGGACTCTGCGTCGAGGCCATGCTGGGCGACGACGGCATCGCGTTGCGCGGTTATCCCGTCCGCAAAGTCATCCCCGAACTCGACGAGCTTGAGACCTTTCAGCCGCACGAAATCCTTGGCGCCACCGCCCGCGTCCAGATCGCCTTCACTCGCGGCAACCGCCAGCTCCGCCACGCCAACTACGAGTCCCGCGGCGACATTTCCGTCGATTCCATGCTCATGGAATACTACGTCACGTCCATCCAGCGGCCCGCGCTCATCCACATCGCCTCGTCGCTCTACGGCGGCTACCTCAACTTCGCGCGCGCCTTTCAAATGACGCCGTTGCCCGACCTCCACTTTGACGAATTCGAACGCCTCAAAACCCGCCTCCTCGACGGTTCTGTCAACGAAAATCTCGACGCCTGCCTTTCGCTGCCCGACCTCTGCAACGCCCTCGAACTTCCCCCACCCCTCCGCCTCCACACCACGCCCGTCCGCTTCCATTGCGGCTGCTCCCGCGAACGCGTCGAAAAGCTGATCGCCGGCCTCACCCTCGCCGACCTGCGCGATCTCCTCGCCCGCGCCACTCCGACCGACATCTACTGCCACATGTGCGGCCGCGGTTACTCTGTCCCGATCGCCCACATCCAGCACTTCATCAATCAGCGCGAAAAATAATCCGCTGTCCGTTCTTCCCTCCACCCCACACCCATTCCTCACATGAACCCCCAATCCCAAGTCTCCCTCAAGCGTGGCACCAACATCAGCCACTGGCTCAGCCAGTCGGACGCCCGCGGCGCTGAACGCCGCGCCCGCCTCACCCGCGACGACATCCGCCGCCTCGCCGACCTCGGCCTCACACACCTGCGCCTGCCCGTTGACGAGGAGCAAATGTGGACGCGCGACAACAAACCCGAACCCGAAGCCTTCGACCTCCTCAACCAGGCCCTCGACGCCATTTTCGACGACGGCATGAACGCCATCATCGACCTCCACATCCTCCGCTCCCACCACTTCAACACCTCTGAAAAAGCCCTCTTCTCCAGCAACCTCGCCGTCTCCCGTTTCGCCCAATGCTGGCGTGATCTCTCCGCCGCCTTCCACTCCCGCCCCAACCACCGCCTCGCCTACGAACTCATGAACGAGGCCGTCGCCGACAACCCCGCCGATTGGAACCGCGTCCTCCTCGCGCCCTACCACGCCCTTCGCCAACTCGAACCCACACGCTCCATCGTTATTGGCTCCAACCGCTGGAACCAGGCCGCGCAATACGCCTTCCTCGAAGTCCCGCCCAACGACCCCAACATCATCCTCACCTTCCACTACTACGACCCCATGCTCGTCACCCACTACCGCGCGCCGTGGTGTCCCGAAATCGCCACCTACGAAGGTCCCATTCAATATCCCGGCCTTCCCGTTCCCCAGGAACTCTTCGACAAACTTCCCCTCGACATCCAGCGCTGCTGCGGTTCCGGCAACATCTTCGCCAACAAAGACACCATGCGTGCCAGCCTCCTCTGGCCCCTTGCCGTCCGCGCCCGCACCGGCCTTCCCCTTTATTGCGGCGAATTTGGCGTCAACGCCCGCGCCCCCGAAAACGTCCGCCGCGCCTGGTCCATCGACTTCCGTTCCCTTCTCGAAGAACTCGACATTGCCTGGGCCAACTGGGACTTCCGCGGCAGCTTCGGCCTCTACGACAGCCACAACAAAGAAACCTGCGTCCTTGAAGCCCTGCTCAGAGGATGACCATTAAAAGCGCGTGGCGTGGCAGGACTCCTGCCACGCCACAAGATAAGACAAACGCGTTGAGACTAAAACCTACTCACCATAGCATCGCGTGAGTGGCAAGTGCAGAGTAGGCTTTGCCAGGGCAACAGCATTTATTCTTGCGCCTCAATGGGGGAATAATGGAGTTATACAAAAGCCTGGCAACTAAGATGCAGGCCGAAAAGTAAATGCTGTTGCCCTGAGGCTTTAACGCAGGTTGTCTGCATACGCGGTTCGTTCGGTGATCCAACCGCCGTCGAGGTACTCGGCGATTTCCTGGGCGGGATCGATTTTGGTGAATCCGTCGAGAAAGGCGTTGAGGTACGAAAAAAACATGTGGTAGATGTAATATGCCAGCCGTTCGGAGCGCAAGTCGTAACGGATGCCGGCCTGGCAAAGTGCGCGCGCAAAGGCGTTTCGCGCCCATTCGCGGCAGCACATCACCCAGGCGTCGCGTTCGGGCGGCGCGATGAGGGCCTCGTCCCAATCGACCAGATGGTGGCGGCCCTGGTGGACGATGATGTTGCCGCCGGCGTCGCCGTGCGTGATGTAAAAATGGGTGTGGTCAGCGCGGCAACGTTCGGCAAAGTGTGCGAGGCGTTGTGCACGATGATTCAGCGCGGTGCGGCTGCGCTCGAACACATCGGCGATCCTCCGGTCTTTCAACGCCGCCCGCGTGCGGAAGAAAAGATCCGCGCTTTCCGTCGTAAACGTTTCGCGCGGCAAGTTGAGTCCGTCCGGGTTGATCGTGTAGATTTTGGCGAGCATGGCGTATTCGGGAATCTTGGTTTCGTCGGTCTCGATGCGCTCGCCGTCAATCCATTCAAACACGCCCAAAACCGCGGAGTCGAAGCGCGTGAAAAGTTCGCCACGGTGGGTTTTGACCGGCTTGCTGATGGTGTCGATCCCCTCGCGCACGAGGCGTTCCATCAGCGGAAAACTGCGCGCGTAGATGACTTGATGGGGTGTTGCGTCGAGCTTGGCAAAGTATGGGCCACTGTCGGATTCGCAACGCCAGGTTTCGCCGTAATGCCCACGCTCGGCAGGTGTCAAGCTGCGGGGGACAATCGGATATTCGCGCTGAAGAAACGTCAAAAGTTTGCGCACGTAGTCTGCGTCGCGGGGAATGCTGCTGTGCATGCAGGCGGTCATGGACGCGTGTTTTGGGGTTGGCGTGTGATGAGCTCGTCCAAAATTTTGGCCATCTCCGCGCGATCCATTTTTTGGATGACGTGGTGCTGGTTGCCGTTCGCATCGTTGACCCAGCGGAACGAGCAATCTTCCTTCATGTCTATGCGGCCTTTTTCGGAAAGCGTGAAATAAGGCCCCTCGCCGCGAACCGCGTAAAGCACCGTGCTGGGGTCAGCGGTGTGGTGGTCCCAGTTGGCCGCGGGGCGGTGGAGTTCATACGCGCGGCGCGTCGGATTGGCGGCGGGCGTGTGGCGGAGATTTTCGCCCACGAAAATGTTGTGGCCGATCTCGCGCCCGACGTGCACGATGGGACGCGGAAAGTGCGCCATGGCATAATACGCCGCGGGTGCGTCGCGCGTGAAGTTGACATTGTCGCGCGCGTCGTCAACCGGAAAGTTGCCCTGCATGCACACCCACCGGCTGAATTTGCGGCGGCAGAGCTCCAAACCCGTCAAGGGGCTGATGTCATCCGCGCCGCTTTTCAACAGCGTTGCAATGTTCGTGCTGTAACCAATCGTCAACAGCGTGACCTCGTTGTCGGCGGCGTTGGCGAGCGTGCGACGATACACCCGAAGCGCATCCTCAAAATCGTCGTTGCTCGCGTGTTCAACTGGAAATTCCGTTGCGACTTTTTCCAGAAACGCGGACTTCCACGGCGCGTCGTAACCCGTGCCGTTTTTCGGCGCGCCGATGGGGATGTTGTGATGATGATAAAGATTCAGCGTGCTGACCGTCGGCGCGGAAAATGGATTCTTGGACGACGTACCCAGGCAAAGAATGTCGCATTCACCCGCATCCATCATGTTGTGCGTCATGGCGAGCGCGGCCATGTCGTCGCAGTCGGTCATCATGTCCGTGTCGAGCAGCAATTTGATCATCGCGTTAGCGTTCCTGTTTGAAGATGTTGAAGAAGCCAACAGGGTAGCAAAATTCCACGCGGGCGAAAAGTTACGGATCAGGTGTGGGCAACAACATTACGTTTCGTCAGCTTTGAAAGAAAAACCGAAATATCGTCAGTTTGACTGACTGAATTACCGCAAATTCCGTCAGTTGTGATGTAATGACTGATGGAGAGCCGTAAACCGGGCGTTGCCCTGGGTTGGCATGACCTGCCCCGTTGGGGCGCAAGATCGTTGCGGGAAAAGGTGTCGTGGGGGTGGTAAGGTTTAGGCAGCGCCCGCCACACCAAGGGGCAACACGGAGAGGGTTATACTCAAAGACCCAGGTTTCGCGGTGTAGAGCTAATCAGGGT
>JAVBOU010000080.1:0-10667 GCA_031550185.1 Kiritimatiellia bacterium
AATTTTGAACAGATGCAATGGTATGCAGGACGAAAAATGAATGATTCGATCTTTGCGTTCCTTCACGTCTTTGCGTCAAATCCCCAACGCGTTGACTTCGTGGCGTGGCACGACCTCTGCCACGCCACAACGCGGTTTTTAATTCGTTTCCGTTTCCGTTGGCGGCGGGTCGTCATGCGTGAGGTCGGGGCGCCATTGCACGAGATAGAAGAGGCTGAAACCGCGCAGGAGCAGGAAAAGCGGAATGAGCGCCACTTGCAACACAATGAGCTTAAAGAGGCTTGGCGCACCGCCACCGCCAGCGCTCAGGACCACCACCGCGACAATGCCGGCAAGCACCATGAAAAGCACGTACACGAGAATGAAGCGCACAAAGGCCAGCGGATACGCGCAGACGCAACGCACCCAAAGCCGAAGGCCGCGGCGGACATCCGCGTCGCGCCAATAGACCATCGGCGCGACAAATTGGTCGACCACAAAGTTGATCACCATCAGCGCGATAAAGGGAATGGTAATGAGCCCCGATGCGAGCCGCACAATTTCCCGCCAGTCCGGCGGCAACTCCAGCGTGCGTCCGTACGGCAGCACGAGCCTGGCGAAAAGCATCGCGGCGCCGGCGAGGATTACCGCGACCAGCGGCACGGTGTAGAGGCATTTCCATTTGAGCAAGCCTGGCACAAAGGCGCGGCTGAAAAGAAAAGCCTCGTGCAATCGCGCGCGGGGATTATGCCAGCTGTGCAACAGCAAAAAAACGCCCCAACTGCAAATGTACAACGAGAAGAAAATGGAGAGCACAAGCAGCAGACAATATCCGGCGCCGTTGAGAAGTTGCTGCGTGAACGAGGCAGCCACAAACGCGTCCCACTGCCCGGCGAGGGCTTGCGCGACCTTCGTCAATTCGTGCGTGACTTTCTCAAGGAGTTGCGCGGAGGTCACCGGATCGGAGGCGGCGGCGCCGGCGTCAACAGGCTGCGAGACGTTGACGAAATTGGGTAGCGGATTCATCCGCGCCATCATGATGAAGAAGAGATATTTGATCCACGTGCCAAGCAAAAACGGCTGGAAGAGCAGCGCGAACATGCGGTTGCGCGCGCTGGCAAAGGCGGGGAGAACGCGCGGCTCGGATTCGGTCGCGCCCACGAGCGGCGGCGGCGTGACCGGCGCGGCGAGATGCGGAAAGAGCGCGTCGACGTTGCCGGCCTCGCGCCACTCTTGACCGAAGTCGGGCGTCCAGACGTAATCGTCGGGCGAGAGGGTGCCGCTGGCGATGAGCGCGCGCATGGCCTCGAGTGTCATGGGGCCGCGCTGGATGTCGTTGGTGATGCAATACCAGTTCATAAGGTCACCACGCTTCCGGTGAGTTCGCGCATGGCGCCGAGGTTGTGACGCCGCAAATAATCGGCGATGCCGTCGATCACGCGCAACGGCGTTTGCGGGTCGATGAAATTTGCGGTGCCGACGGCCACGGCAGTCGCGCCGGCGATGAGAAATTCAATCGCGTGTTTCGGCTCCATGATGCCACCCATCGCGAGGATCGGAATTTTCACGACTTGTGCGGCGTCGTACACGAGCTTGACGGCGACGTGATGCACGGCCGGCCCGGAGAGTCCGCCGCTGCGGTTGGCGAGAATCGGACGGCGCGTTTCGATGTCGATCGCCATCGCGGGAATCGTGTTGATCAGCGAAATCGCGTTCGCGCCGGAATCCTCCATCGCGCGCGCAAAGGGTTTGATGTCCGGCACGTTTGGCGCGAGTTTGGGAATGAGCGGCAAGGTGGTGTGGCGGCGGATTTTCGCGATGAGCGCGGCGGCGGTTTGCACGTTCGCGCCAAAGGCCGCGCCGCCTTCCTTCACGTTCGGACACGAGATGTTGACCTCGAGCGCGGAGACGCCGTCAACGCCGGTCAGGCGCTGCGCGACCGCGACATACTCCTCCTCCGTCACGCCCCAGATGTTCACGATCACGGGCACATTTTTTTCGCGCAGAAACGGCAGGTCGTTCGCGATGAACGCCTCCACGCCGACGCCCTGCAAACCAATCGCGTTGATCAGTCCGCCCGGCACCTCCACATGCCGCGGCAGCGGATTGCCCGCGCACGGCGTCATGCGCAAGCCCTTCACCGTCACCGCGCCCAGCCGCGTGATGTCGACCAGCGGCGCGTATTCGCGACCGTAACCAAACGTGCCCGACGCCACCGTCACCGGATTGCGCATGGCCACGCCGCCCAAATTCACCGCAAGGTCTACCATACCACACTCCGCGCCTCAAAAACCGGTCCGTCGTGGCAGACCCGGAGCTGTGCCACGGCGCCGTCCGGCTTCACGACTTTCTGCACGCACGCGAGGCACGCGCCCACGCCGCACATCATGTGCTTGTCCAGCGAAATCCACGTTTGGTGCGGCGTCTCCTTCATGCGTTGCGCGAGCGTCTTGAGCAGGCCGTCCGGCCCGCACGAAAAAATCTCGACCGGCGTGGCGGAATGCTCGTCCAGCCACGGATACAGCACCTCTGTCACGCGTCCGCGCGTTCCCCGCGAACCATCCTCCGTCGCCACGTGCAGCGTCCAGTTCAGCTTCAAAAACGCGTCCGCGCACAGGATGTCCGCCGCCGTCCGGCCGCCCACAAAAAGATGTCCCGGCGTCGAGATCACGCGCGCCAAAAAATGCAGCGGCGCCACGCCGTAACCGCCGGCCACCAACACCGGCGTCACGTCCGGTTTCGGCAGCGGGAAGCCGTTGCCGAGCGGCCCGATCACATCAAACCGCGCGCCCTCTTTCAGCGTCGCCATTTGCTCCGTGCCGCGGCCCACGCGCTTGTACACGAGCGAGAGGATTCCGCCCCGCGCGTCGTAGATGCTGAACGGCCTGCGCAACGCCGCCTGATCCAGTCCTGGAACGCGCACATGCACAAACTGCCCCGGCCTTGCCAGCGCCGCCGTGCGCGGCGCGCGCAACGACAAAAACAGATACTCGTCCGTCAGCGTGTGCTGCTCGGCAAGCGTCGCGGTTTCATTGATCATCGACGTCGGTTGCACCAAAAATTTACTCCTTAAAAAGAGTCACGAGTATAGCGCATGGCCCCACGAAAAGACAACACGAAAGGCAACCACGCCGCGTGGCAGAGGTGGTGCTCTGCCACGCCAGGTTATTTGACGCAAAGGCGCGCACAGATTGTCATGGTTCATGCCGAGTTTCCCGTTGCAAACTTTGTGCCAACGTGTTATGGTGTGAATTAACGCTCGTGGAGCATGTACATTGCGAACTCTTAAGAGGAACTTATGAACACGTGTTCGTTTTACACAAGCCGTTTTGCGGCCGTTATCGGCTTGACCGCCATTTTTTGTGCGCATGCGCAAACACCGGATTATTTTCGTCCGGGATTGATTCAAGCCAAATTTTCAAACGCCACCACATTTGCCAACGTCTGCGACGGAAATGTTTTGACTGCCCCAAATGCGGAACGCGTGTTGGGCCCGGTCATGGCGGATGTCAACGCGAATGAAGCCTCGGCGGCCACGGCGATTTATGTGAATCCGCTGAGCGGCAACGGCTGGACGTGGGACGTGACAAAATCCGGCTTTGGTTATGTCGGCGAAATGTATGTCAAAGCCGGCGTAACATACACGTTTGGAAAATATCTCGACGACTCCGCGCGGATCATCGTGGGCGGGCGGACGATCTTAAACAACTCTGTATACAACAATTGGGTCACCGGCACCTTCACCACCAACATCACCGGCTGGGTGTCGTTTGATGTGCGCATCCACGACGGCAACGGCGGCAAGGGACCGTCCGGCAGCACGTGGGGTTCGGATCTGGGGCTGGCGTATAACACCGCCAACTTGACCGCCATGGCACCGAAAACATCATGGACGAAACTTCTCGATCCGGGCGACGGTTCGCGTTTCCGCACGCCGTTTTTTGCCGCAACGCCGACGGAGCCGGTTTTCGCGCCTTTTAACATCGCGCACGACGGGGCAAATTTCAACGTGTCGGGCATGTTGACGCACGGCGCGGCCGACATTTACGCGCTCGCCGGTTTTCAGGACAATTTCACCATCACCAATTTGATTCACGCCGGCGCCACCGCCAACGTTGCATTCGCCGGCGCGTTCACCACGCTGGCCGCGGACACCGCCTATTCGGTCGCCCTTTTCGCCACCAACAGCGTGGGCGAGACCGACTTGTCTGATGCGCGTGTCGCGTTTTACAACGGTATGCTGGAGTTGGACTTGACGCAGAATGCCAAAGAAGAAGCCTATGTTCCGGGCATTGTCACCGTCCGCCGCGCCGCCACGGACGACGCCACACGCCTGCCGCTGACCGTGAATTACACCATCACCGGCGGCACTGCCGTTGAGGGCGTCAACTACAAGCCTCTCTCGGGCAATGTCACCATACCCGCCGGCGCATCCTCCGCGCAAATCATCATCGAACCGTTGCTCGATCGCACCAGCACGGGCGACACCACCTTGGACGTCAGCCTCGTTGCAGGGCCTTACGCCATCGCCTCCGCAACCCCCATCACGGTCACGATTAGCAAATGGGTACCGAGTGCCGAATACAACACGTGGGTCGCCCCGGCCGACGGTCTTGCCTCCGACGCCGCCAACTGGACGCAGGGCGTGCCACAGGCCGGGCACAAAATCAAGCTCAGCACATTTTCGTCCGCCAACATGACATGGGACGCCGGCGTCAACGGCCTCACCGACACCGTCGCGTCGTGGTCACAGGACGAGTTTTACACCGGCACCGTCACCTTCATGACCACGTATCCAGAATACGACGCCACATTCAGCAACTTCACCGTCACCGGCGACGTGGACATACGCAACGGCGTTTGGACGCATCCGGCCAACAACACAACCGCGGCCTACCGTCTGCGCGTGACCGCCGGCGGCGGCTTCACGCTCGACACGGCGGCAAAAATCGACCTCCAATACAAAGGCTACGCCAGCGGAAGGTTCCCTGCCGGTGGCGCAGTCGGTGTGCATGGCGGCTCACGCACGGACTTCAGCAAAGTCTACGGCGACGTCTACGAGCCTGTCGCGCTTGGTGCCGGTGGCGGCAATCGCGCCGGCGGAGGCGCGCTCTTTTTGTCCGTGGGCGGCGTTGTCACCATTAACGGCAACATCAACGCGAATTCCGACCAGCCCTCCAATATTTGGGCCGGGCAGATTGGCGGCGCCGGTGGCTCCATTTACATCCGTGCAAACTCCATCAACGGCAACGGCACCATCGCGGCCAACGGCACCCCTTCGCAGTCCTACGCCAGCTCCGGCGGACGCATTGCCCTCATTACCACCGCCGCCGCGGAACTCGGCTTCCCGCTCGAGAAGGTCTATGCGCGCGGCAACGTCAGTCTCCCCGCACAGACCGCCGGCGCCGGAACCGTCTTCATCAAAAACGCCTCCCAACCCAACGGCACCCTCCTCATTGACAACGCTTACGACGCGCTCTGGAACAACTACTTTTTCTTCCCCTCACCGCGCGGCACCACCTGTGTTCCTCCTGGCCAAACCTGGACCTTCGACGCCATCATCACCCGCAATTACGGCGTGCTCTCCGTCCCCGAAGGCGCCACGCTCGTCCTCCCGAACGGCTTCGGCAGCGTCACCAGTGCAGACGCCACCCGTGGCAATGGCATCCTTTACCTTGGCGGCAACATCGACGTAGGCGGCGACGCCCCCTACACCTTCAAAAACAACTGGGTCTTTCAAGCCGGCGTCCCCTACACCATCAACGCCGATGTTTATGTCACCCATAACGGCGCGCTCGGTTGCCTGCCCCTGAACAACTCGCTCGACAGCTTCACCGCGTGCCACCTCACCATCAACGGAAACCTCACCGTCGACGCCACCAGCCGCATCACCGCCGCCAACTGCGGCGTCGACTTCGACGCCAACAACCTCGCCCGTATCTCCTCCCACGGCGGCCAGGCCGGAGCACTCGCCGGACGTTACGCCTACGGTTCCATCCTCAACCCCGTCCACCCCGGCATGTTTGGTTCCGATCACGCGATGTACCTCCGGCGCGACACTCGCGGTCCTGGCGGTGGCGTCATCGTGTTGAATGTCAACGGCGCCTTCCAGCTCGACGGTGTTGTCGACACCTGCGCCCGTGACCTCGGCTACAACAACAACGGCGGCGCCGGCGGAAGCATCAACATCACCGCCGCAACACTCGCCGGAACCGGCTCCATCGACGCATCCGGCTACCACACCGTTAACAACCATCCCAACAAATACTGCCCCGGCGCCGGCCGCGTCGCTGTCCGCCTCACCACACCCGGCGCGACCTTCGACAACTTCGGCGAATCCCGCATTATGGCCCGTGGCAGCTCCGGCGCCAACAGCAACACCACGCGAACCGAACTCATGTCCTCCGCCGGCACGGTCTACCTCGAAACCGCCGAAGACGGCCCCGGCGCCGACAAAATCATCATCTGGAACGACAACGTCGCCCGCAACATCCAGGCCTTCACTCCCCTCCCCTCGCATGACTACGGCGGTATCGACGACGACCTCTCAACCACCCGTCTCGACATCGGCAACTGCGCCCGCGTCAAACTCTTCGACTCCGTCCGCGTCGCCGAAGCCAGCATCCGCACCGGCACACAACTCGATCTCAACGGCCACACGCTCAGGTTGTCGCACTTGTCCACCGACGGCACGCCCCTTGGCCAGTACGGCACCTTCACCGCCGCGCAACTCGCCGCCATGGGTCGCACCGGCATTATCGACACCTCCGAGGATCGTTCCGGTCTTCTCAAAATCGTTTCAAACTCCACCCTCTTCTTTTTGAAGTAACGCCTCAATCACAAACATCAAAACCCGTTGTGGCGTGGCAGAGGCTCTGCCACGCCACAATCGCTTTCAGAAGAATTGCGCGGATGAGGCGGTTGCCTTTTTCGTTGCATCACCCTATGCCGACATGCTATGCTGTTCATGACACTCGTGGAGTGATAAAAAATCCGAGCAAGAGGAGCATCTTCATGAACACGTGTTTGTTTTATAAAAGCCGTTTCACGGCCGCCATCGGCTTGGCCGCCATTTTTTGCGCGCAGGCGCAGTCATTGCCCCCACCGGAATACTTTTACCATCCGGGACTGATTCAGGCAAAGTTCTCAAACATCGCGAACTTTACGACGATATACAACTCGGATGTTGCAAATGCCGCCAATGCGGAGCGCGTGCCGGGGCCGGTCATGGCGGATCTGTATGCCACCGAGGCCACGTTTGCCACAGCGCTCTATCACAACGCGTTCACCGGCAATTCGTGGGGATGGGATCAGCTGCACAGCGCGTTTGGTTATGTCGGGCAGATGTTTGTCGAGGCGAATGTGACGTATACATTCGGCAAAAACATGGATGACGCCGCGCGGATTGTGATCAACGGCGTGAAGGTTCTTGAAAACACGGATTGGAAGGCCTTTGGCACGGGCAGCTTCACCACCAACGCCACAGGCTGGGTGGACATTGACATCCGGATTTGGGACGGATCCGGTGGCAAGGGGCCGTTCGGAGAAGAGTGGGACCGGGACATGGGCTTGGCCTGCAACACCAGCGGCCATACGCAAAGGGGGCCGAAAACGTCATGGACGAAGCTGCTGGATCCGGGTGACATGACGCTCTTCCGCACGCTCGCGCAGGCTACGACGCCGACGGAACCGGGCTTTGTGGTTCCGCCTGAAGTCACGCTGAACGGGAGGGATTTCACGTTGTCCGCGACGCTGTGGCATGGCCAGGCCGACATGTACGCGCTCGTCGGCGTTCCAAAAAATTACACCATGACCAACCTGTTCGCAAGCGGCGCGGTGGCGGGTACGCCCGTTTCCGGTGTGCTCGCGAACTTGACCTCCGAGACCATGTATACGGTCGCGGTGCTTGCGACCAACAACATGGGCGAGACCAGCGTGGCCGCGGCCGGGACGCCTTTTTACACCGGTGACGTCACGCTTGAATTTGTGCAGAACGCGGCGGAGGAAGACCTCGTCCCCGGCAAGGCCGTTATCCGCCGCGCCGGCACCGCGGATGCCATGCGCCTGCCGCTGACGGTGAACTACACGGTCACCGGCGTCACCGCCGTTGAAGGCGTTAATTACAAGCCCCCCTCCGGTAAGGTCATCATACCCGCGGGTGCATCCTCCGCGGAAATCATCATCGCGCCGTTATTGGATTCCGCGGGAACGCAGGACGTCACCTTGGACGTCGCGCTCGCGCCGGGACTTTATTACGACGGAAGCTCCGGTGCGGTGACGATCACCATTGAAAAATGGACGCCAAGCGCCGAATACAACACGTGGATCGCCCCGGCTGACGGCCTTGCCTCCGACGCCGCCAACTGGACGCAGGGCGTGCCACAGGCCGGGCACAAAATCAAGCTCGGCACATTTTCATCCGCCAACATGACATGGGACGCCGGCGTCGACGGCCTCACCGACACCGTCGCGTCGTGGTCACAGGACGAGTTTTACACCGGCACCGTCACATTTACGACCACGTATGACACCACTTTCACCGTCACCGGCGACGTGGACATACGCAACGGCGCCTGGACGCATCCGGCCAACGACGCCTCGCAAACTTACCGCCTCGCCGTCGCAGCGGGCGGCGACTTTACACTCGGCACAACGGCAAAGATCGACCTGCGTCGAAAAGGATACGCACCCAACGTGGCGCCCGCGGGCGGGCAGGTGGGCGTCCATGCCGGCGGCAGGACGTCATGGACCACCACCTACGGCAATCCCTACACGCCGCGCGACATCGGCGCCGGCGGCACGAGCCTTCGCGGCGGCGGCGCGTTGTGGCTCGTGGTCACGGGCAACGCAACGCTCAACGGACTCGTCCGCGCCGACAGCGAAGACAACACCGGCAACACCTGGGCCACGCTTGGCGCAGGCGCGGGCGGCTCAATCTACGTGAAGGCGGCTTCTGTTTCCGGCGGCGGCACAGTGACCACCAGCGCGCCGACGACGGACGCCACGGGCGCAGTTCCCAGCGGCGGACGCATCGCGTTCGAGTTGACGCAGGCGCAGAGCCTCGCGCTTCCGATCGCGAATGTCACCGCCTTTGGCGCGACCGGCCCGGACAGCACGGGCGCGGGCACCATTCTCGTCAAAACGCCCGGCCAGGCATACGGCACGCTTTACGTCAAAAACCGCGGACGTATTGACCGCGACGGATTCAAACGCGTCTCGCCGATTGGCACCACCATCATCCCCCCAGGCGCCACATGGACGTTTGATCAAATCATCACCTCCGACCACGGCATCCTCTCGATTCCCGAAGGCGCCACGCTGAAACTGCCCGGCGGGTTCGCCTCCGTCAGCGGCATAGGAAACGCCTATTGCAGCGGCATCGTCTACGAGGGCGGAACATTGGACTTCACCGGCTACGCCGCCCCCTGGGTCTTCTCCTCCAACTGGGTCTTCCATGCCAACGCGCCGCTCACCATCAACGCCGACGTCCAAGTCATCAACGGCGGCGCCATTGGACTGCTCCGCTTCAACAACGACAGTAAGACATCGTGGACCAAACTCGATTTGACCATCAATGGCAACCTCTTCGTCGACGCCACCAGTTGGATCTACGCGCGCTCCTCCGGGTTCGACTACTGCTCGCCCAACGCACCCAGCATCACCGGTGGCGCCACGACCGCGCAAGTTAACGGTCATGGCGGCCAGCAAGGCAACGGACTCAACGCCGCGTACGGCTCCATCTTTAATCCCGTCATGCCCGGTTCCTCCGGCTGGCTCGGCGACCGCAATTACTGCATCGCCGGCGGAGGCGTCGTGCTGTTGCGCGTCTCCGGCGAATTGCGTCTCGACGGCATCGCCGAATCAACCGGCGACTGGTACAACCGCGCCCCTGGCTGGAATGCCGACGCCAACGTCGGCCCCGGCGGCTCCATCAACATCACCGCCGGCAACCTCTCCGGTTCTGGCCAGATCCGCGCGCACGGTCTTGAACGTAGTTACAACGAAGGCGCCAGCGCAAATTTCTGGGGCCACAGCGGCGGCGGTCGCATCGCCATCCGCCTCACGCAACCCGGCGCAATGTTCGACGCCTTTGACATCTCGAAAATCACCGCAAAAGGCGGCTCAAATGCAATGACCGGAAATTGGACCAACCGTTTTTCCTCCGCCGGCACCATCTACTTGCAGGACGCGACAAAAGGCGAAGGCGGCGGACAGATCATTGTCCGCAACGACAACAATCCCCTCAATGTCGTTCCCGTCACCGTCATCCCCGCCCTCACTTACGGCGGCCTCGACGACGACCTCACCAACGCCTCCCTCCTCATCCAAGACTGCGCCATCGTCAAACTGTCCGGCTCCGTGCGCATGAACAGTGCCGCCATCACACCGAACTCCCGCCTCGACCTCAACGGCCACACGCTCACGCTCTTCCGTTTCACCTCCGGCGATCAACGCTTCAGTCAATCCGGTCTTTTCACCGCGGCACAACTTGACGGCATGGGCTTTGCCTGCGTCATCGACACCTCCGAAAATGCCTCCGGCCTCCTCGAAATCAAACCCGTTCCCACCCTTCTCCTTCTGCGTTAACATCACCAGCAAACAAACCCCGTTGTGGGGGGGGGGGGGGGCGGGCGCGCCCCACCACCAGGCCGAAAAAAAACAAACACAAAAAACAAAATAGGAGAAAA
>JAVBOU010000020.1:0-5194 GCA_031550185.1 Kiritimatiellia bacterium
GGCAATTTGCGCCTGTGTTTGGCCGCCATTGCGGTAAGCCGCAATGGCACGTCGACGGATCTCTTCTGTGGCAATACTCATAACCGAAATAGTATATCAAATCTGAAAGGTGTTTCAACAGGGAAATGCTCTAGGGACGGGATGTTGCGCCGCACAGGTGTCATGGTTTCGACTCACGACAGACAAGAAGACCTTCGGTGTGCTTCGCGTCGTCTGTCTTACATTGCGCGTCGTGGCAGAGCATGACCTCTGCCACGGCGCGGTTATGGCAGTTCGACCTTCACGCGGAAGAAGCGGGTGGCGGAGTTGGTGGGAATCCACACGGTGTCGGCGAGGTTGGTTTTACCCTCAATGAAGTAGCGACGTTTGGGACGACTGTCGGGCGTCCAACTAATGTACGGTGTGTCGTTGGTAACGGCGATGCGCGCGACGAAGCGGCTTACGGAATTGGTGGGGTTGAGGTCGGCGACGTAGGACTCCCAGACCGGCAGGCCGTTGGCGCCGGTGGCGATAGCGCTGACGTCGGGTTCGATGTCGGGATAATACGGATCGAGCCAGTCGTAAGGCACAGGCACGGGCGTGTTTTGCGAGGGCAGATAAAGGGTGAGGTTGGCGAGCCAGCAGGCGTCATCGCCGCGGTTGGTGCGGGCGTCCTTGGAGTAGCGCCAGCGAAAGGCGACATCACCGGCGGGGAGTTCGACGAGAACGGGAACCCAGTCGTGATATGTGTAGCCAGAGCGGCTTCCGTAGTATGTGTTATTGGTAAAGACATCAAGGCGATCATAGTTGGGTTCGGAGGAACTGCGCACGTAGAACTTGAGGACGCCGGGGCCGGTAATGGTGGTTTCGAGCCACGTGTTTTGGCTGTGCGTGATGCGGCCGCTTTGGAGGGCGACGCCGGTGCGGGTGATGTTGGTCTGTCCGAACCACGGCACGTGGCCGCCGGTGGTCCAAACGTATTGCGGCGCGCCGACGCTGGCGCCAAGTGGAAGCGGCGCGGGGTAACCGTTGACGGACGCGCCGGGACCGCTTTCGGCGTCGGCGTTGGCGGCGACGAGCCAGTAGGTGTAAGTGTAACCGTAGTCAACGGCGAGGTCGTCGTAGGTGAGACCGTCGAGCGTGGCGATGAGGGTGCTGACGCTGTTGGTGCTGCGGTAGAGTTTGTAGGACGTGGCAAGGCTCGAGGGCTGCCACGCGAGGCGAACGCGGTCGGCGAGATCAATGGAGGCGGTGAGACCAACGGGAACATCGGGGCGCGTGGTTTGGACAGTCACGGACATGGCGGGGCCGGACGCGCCGATGTTGGTGATGGCCACGCCACTGGGTTTGTTGCTGTAGTCGCGCGAGTCGGGGTGCGTGGCAACGGTGAAGGCGGTCGCGTTGCCGGCGTAGAAGTAATGCGCACGCGTACCTTGATTGCGCTTGGTGTCGAGCTGGCTGTATCCGAGCGCGGTTTCGTTGGCCTCCTCGAGATCAACGGCCTTGCGTGCGACGTTGTCGTTCGCGCCGTATTTGTAAAGCGTTTCGTCGATGTGCCAGATGGCGATGCCGCCGTCGACCACCGCGCTGCCAAAGTAATATTGCAACCCCTGGTCGAAGCCGGTGGGCTGACGGTTTTCAACGAGAAAATATTCGGTGGGCGTGGCGGTCGAAATCTTCAACACGTCGGTGTCGGCGAGCGTGGCGTGCGACGCGGCGACGAGACTGCGCGTGCCGTTGGCGATGACTTCGGGCGTGGTGAAACCGAGGAAGCAACGGTTGAAGGCGCTGAGGCAAACCGGCGTTTCGCCCGGAAACCCGGCAGTGCCCGCGCGACCCCAGCTCCCCGCGCCCATGAGACCGTGGCAACCAATGCCGTAGGATTGGTCGGTGTAATCGTACAAATCCCAAAGCCCGAGTGAATGGCCAAGCTCGTGACAAAAAATTCCGATTGAGGCAAACGTGCCCGGCAGTGTGCCGTGGCGTTCGCCCTGCATCGTGTAGCTGTCGCCGCCGACCGCCACGCCGTTCAAGACAGGCGGAGCGCTCAGCTTCGTGTTGTGGCCCCAGACTTTGGGCTCCGGCAGGCCGCCCTTCGCACCTTCATAACCCGCGAGAATCAGTGTCAGGCACAGCTCGTCGGCGGTCAAGCGACCATCCGCGTTTGTGTCGAGCGCGGCGAAATCGACCTGTGTTTCGGCGGCGGTGAGCGCGTCGTACGCGACCTGTTTCGTGGCGGTGCTGGACAACCCGTTGTTCGGCGTGTTCGGGTGCGCGTACGGCAGCGTCACGCCAACAACCCCGCCGCCCGCCGCGGGCTCAAAACAAAACTGCCCCTTGGACGCGGCCAGATAATAGGTCTTCACCGTCTTGCCGTTGTCGTCGAAAAAACGCTCCTCCCAAAACGCGATTGTCGACGCGGGCGCGATGTCCGAAAAACCCACCACGATCACCAGCAACTTTCGCGGCGCTAACGCGGTCGCGGATGGCGCTGCCACGGCGACGGCGCGTGTCGCCTCAAGCGCGGTCTGCGTCGCGAGCGCCACGGCCTCCGCATGTTGCACGCGGTTTCGCCGGCCCGCGGCGCGTGGCACGAGGCGACCCTCTGCCACCTCGGCATACGCGAGGCGTCGCCGCGCGGCAGGCACAAAAACCGTCCCGCCCTCATCCTCCACCCACGACAAATGCTCATCGCCTTTCAACCAAAATTGCTTTGTCCCGCCGTCCGGATGCTCCGCCTCAAACGGTTCCGGACACGCCGGCACAGCCAGGCACCGCCACACCACGCCGATCGACAACACCACAATGGCACACAGGGTTTTCATACGTTTATGCGTTTCAGTGTATCGCCGCGCGGCGTGAAAGTCAATGCGGTCAACAACGCAAAATAAATTTGCCGCGCATTGACTTCCCCGCAATGACGGATGTACACTGAGGCAACATCAAAAGGAAAAATCGTATGCGACTTGGCGCTCCTGTTTTCAACTTTCATTCCGCCGGCGAATGGGCCGACGCGCACGTTCGCAAAGGTCTTGGTGCCGCGTATTGGCCGCTCGCCGACAACGCCACCGCTGCCGAACGCGACGCGTATCTTCACGCCGCGCAAGCGCGCCATCTCGTCATCGCCGAGGTGGGGATTTGGAACAATCTGCTCGATCCCGATCCCGCGCGCCAGGAGGCGAACATTCTCGCGGCGATCCAAAAACTCAAACTTGCCGACGCGATCGGCGCGCGCTGTTGCGTCAACATTTCCGGCTCGTGCAGCGCCATTTGGGACGGCCCGCATCCCGACAACCTCACCGCGAAAACCTTCGACGCCGTGGTCCGCATCACGCGCCGCATCCTCGACGCCGCCGCGCCGTCGCGCACCTTCTACACGCTCGAACCCATGCCGTGGATGTATCCCTGCGACCTCGACTCCATGCAGCGTCTTCTCGCCGCGGTCGACCATCCGCGTTTCGGTGTTCACATCGACATGTGCAACCTCATGAACACGCCGGACAAAGTCTTTCGCAACGCCGAACTCACGCGCGACTGGTTTGCCGCGCTGGGCCCGCGCATCCGCTCCATCCACGCCAAGGACGTCCGCCTGCACCCGCGCCTCACCGTCCACATCGACGAGGCGCTTCCCGGCCAGGGCCAATTCGACTTCGACGAACTCCTCCGCCTCGCGCATGCCCTGGGCGACGTTCCCGTCATGTGCGAACACCTTTCCGCTGAGACCGACTACGACCAGGCGGTTGCCTTTTTCAAATCACGCGCCGCGGCCCTCGGTCTCGCCTTCGACTTCGCGCAATAACCGCGCGTGGCAGAGCATGACCTCTGCCACGCCAGACATTTTCCATTTTCCGCGTTATGTCCTTTTGTCTCCAAACCCCGCGCCTCATCCTGCGTGAAATGACGCACGTCGACTTCCCCGCGCTCTGCGCCATGCTTCAGGATCCCGCGGTCATATACGCCTGGGAGCACGCCTTCTCCGACGACGAAGTCCGCGCATGGATCGACCGCAACCTCCAGCGTTACCGCGAGCATGGTTACGGTTATTGGCTTGTCCAATCTCACGACGGCCAGCCTCTCGGCCAGGTCGGCCTCCTTCCCGAAACCATCCACGGCCAACCGCATCTCGGCGTCGGCTGGATTCTCCCGAAAAATTCCTGGCATCACGGTTACGCCACCGAAGCCGCCGCCGCCTGCCTTCACCACGCCTTTCACACGCTCAACGCGCCGCGCGTCATCGCCGACATCCGTCCCGAAAATCTGGCCTCCATCCGCGTTGCCGAACGCCTCAACATGCGACCCAACATCCTCTACGACAAACCTGTTGGTGACCGCACGCTCGCGCATCGTGTGTACCTACTCCGCACGCCGGTCCTCCGCGTCGTCCCCTGCTCCGCCGACTGGCCCCGTCACTTCGCCGCGCTGGCCCAACTCCTCGCCCCGCTTCTCACCCGTTTCAACGCCCGCCTCGAACACGTCGGCAGCACCTCCGTCCCCGGCCTCCACGCCAAACCCGTCATCGACGCCGACATCATCCTTCCCGATGCGGCTCCCCTGCCCGAATTTATTCAGCACCTGCAAACCGCCGGATTCTTTCATCGCGGCGATCTCGGCTTCCCCGGCCGCGAGGCTTTCGACGAATCCATCGACCTCCCCTTTCTTCACAACCTCTACGTTTGCCGCCCCGACGCAACGCCGCTGCGCAATCACCTGCTCCTGCGCGATTATCTCCGCAATCATCCCGCCGACGTTGCCCGTTATGGCGCTCTCAAGCTCGACCTTGCCACGCGTCATCCCAACGACATCGACGCCTATTGCTCCGCCAAAAGCGACCTCATCGCCGAGCTCCTTCTCCGCGCCGGAATGCCCGCCTCCGACGTCGACGCCATCCGCGCCCTCAACCGTCGCTAACCTCAAATAGACCTGTTGGGATACAACGGCTTCATCCGCTATTGATACATGTGAAGTTTTGTCGAGGTGTTGCGCGGGATTTTTATTTTCAGCGGTTGATCCCGCCCCGTTGGGGCTTGTGTCATGTGTGCGGCGGTGACGTAGGGCTGCGGGGCAATGCTCCTTGCCCGTCCCTAGAGCATTTCCCTGTTGAAACACCTTTCAGATTTGATATACTATTTCGGTTATGAGTATTGCCACAGAAGAGATCCGTCGACGTGCCATTGCGGCTTACCGCAATGGCGGCCAAACACAGGCGCAAATTGCC
>JAVBOU010000072.1:0-19880 GCA_031550185.1 Kiritimatiellia bacterium
CCCCGGGCCCGCCCCGCGCGCCCCCCCCCCCTCCATGTTCAGATTTTGGAACACGTCTAATGTGCTGGTGTGGCGTGGCAGAGGTCGTGCCACGCCACAAGCACGATGCAAGGTAAGACAGACAGGAATGTCTGTCTTACCTTGCATCGTGGGGCGGAGGTTTCACAACAATGTCCTCGGTGAAATGGACGCCGATTAAGAAACTTGTTCTGCAATATGCGTTATGAAGCGCGCCGGATTGGTCGGTGTAAAAACGCGGTAGGGCGGGCTTTTCCACATTCCGAACTGGCATGACAATTCAATGATTTTGACGCATCCGCCCAGCCGCTGGATGTGTTGGCGAATGCGCGCGTGGTTGTTCCGTGCGATAACGATGTTGAGCACCACGAGCACGGCAAGAATGGCAATGCAGACCAGTAATTGGGGTGGGGGGTTCATTGTGCGTCTTACGCTTTGAATGTTGCCGCGGTGTCGTACATGGCGACGACGTTTTCGGTGGGGCTGTTGTCTTGCAGGCAATGCGTGGGGGCGAAGCAGTAGCCGCCGCCGGGGGCAAGGATGTCGAGCATGTCGCGGCAGTAGCGGCGGGTGTCGTCGGGCGTGCCGGTGGCGACAGGGCCGGCGGTGGAAATGCAGCCGTGGAGGAGGAGTTGTGAGCCGAAGGTTTTTTTGAGGTATGCGGGCGCCATGTTGGCGGCCTCGGGCTGGAGCGTGTCGACACCGTCAACGCCCATCTCGATGAAGTCGGGAAAGACCCAGCTGGAGGAGCCGCAGGAATGGACGACAACGCGCGCGCCGAATTGTTTGGCCAGGTCGATGAAGGGCTGGTGGCGCGGACGGAGGTGCTTGCGGTAGAGGTCGAGGCTGATGAGCGGCGCGATCTGGGTGCCGAGGTCCTCGCCCATCCACAGGATGTCGATCGCGCCCCGGGCGGCCTCAAGGGAGCGGCGGGTGATTTCGTAACGACATTCGGCGCGGCGGTCCATGTAGAGGAGGCCGGCGTCAATGTCGAGCGCGAGGTCAACGAGCACCTGCTCCATGCCGCGGATCATGCCGGCGGAGTTGATGAAGTCGCCGAGGCCGGCGTCGCCGACGACGAGGCAAAAGCCTTGGAGGCGCTCGGCCTGCTCGCGGATGACATCGTAATTGAAGTCGTCCGGCGACGGCATGGGCCAGTTGCGGACGGTCTCGACATCGGCATCGGCGAGCGGGAAGTCGCAGAAGTCCCAGTAGCCACCGCTGGGATGCTCGATCCAGCGGGAGTGGATGCCCCAGTCGTCGACATGGACGCCGCGCTCGGGAATGTCGGCATGGAGCTTGGGGCCGGTGTAATGCGGCCAGAGGGTGCGGAAATCGACACCGAGCGCGCGGAGCAACCCCTCGCCGTCGTCAGGCTTCAGGCCGTAATGCGCCTTGAGCCGGCGGTCGATGCCGGCGTTGGCGACGTAGTTGACGGGGACGCGGTCGGTCTCTTGGCGTGCGAAGGTGCGCAGGACGCGGTCTTTGGAGGTCATTGGTGGCAATCGTGTTGGGTGGTCGATGTCGTCGGCGTGGTCGGTGCGACTACATTGACCACGACGACTCCATCGACAATTGGAAAATTTGCTTGTGGCGTGGCAAAGGTCCTGCCACGCCACAAGGGCGTTATGCGATTTCGCCCTGCTGCATTTCGCAGAGCTTGCGGTAGCGGCCATCAAGGGCGAGAAGCTGCTCGTGGGTGCCGCGCTCGATGATGACGCCTTTCTCGATGACGAGGATGAGGTCGGCCTCGCGGATGGTGCTGAGGCGGTGGGCGATGGCGAAGACGGTGCGGTGGGCCATGAGGCGCGAGATGGCCTCCTGCACCTGGCGCTCGGTGACGGTGTCGAGCGCGCTGGTGGCCTCGTCGAGGATGAGGATGGGCGGGTTTTTTAAGATGGCGCGGGCGATGGCGACGCGCTGGCGTTCGCCGCCGCTGAGGACGAAGCCTTTTTCGCCGCACACGCGGTCGTAGCCGTCGGCGTGGGCGACGATGAAGTCGTGGGCGTTGGCCATGTGCGCGGCGGATTCGATTTGCTCGGGCGTGGCGTTGCGGGTGCCGTAGGCGATGTTGTCGCGCACGGTGGCGTTGAAGAGGATGGTCTCCTGGGTGACGACGCCGATGAGGTTGCGCAAGTCGGCGACGGCCATCTCGCGCAGGTCGACGCCGTCGAGGGTGACGCGGCCGGCGGAGGGGTCGTAGAAACGCGCGAGGAGGTTGGCGAGCGTGGTCTTGCCGGAACCGGTGGCGCCGACGACGGCGACCATCTGGCCTTTTTTGATTTCAAAGGAGCTGTCGCTGACCACGCTTTCCGCGCCGGGCGTGTAGCTGAAGTCGACGTGGTCAAAGGTGATCGTGGTGTCGAAGGTGTGCTTGCGGATCGGCGTGGCGGCTTCGGGCAGGCTGGTGTTGAGGTCGAGCAGCGAGTAGATGCGCGTGAGCGCGGCGCGGCCCTGCTCGAGCGAGGATTGGATGCGGCTGAGCTGCTTGATGGGTTTGGAGACGACGAAAAAGGGCACGACGAGCGGGACGATGTCGTTGAGGGTTTTGCCCTTCATGCAGCAGATGACGATGAAGACGCCGACGAGCAACATGGAGACGGTTTGGACGATCGGATCCATGAAGAGCGAGAGGCGCACGGCGCGCAGCGCGGCCTTCATGAAGCGGTTGTTGCGCTCGGCAAATTCGGCGATCTCGGCGTCCTCCATGTGGTAGGCTTTGACGACGCGGATGCCGGTGAAATTTTCGTGCATGCGCGAGGTGACGGTGGCGATGCGGAGCATGGACTGCTGGGCCCAGCGGCGGACCAGGCGGCCGAGTTTCACGAGCGGCACGATGACAAGCGGAAAGCCGATGCCGGCGATCAGCAGCAGGTCGAGCATGTGGCGCGTGACGGCGAAGTAAATCACAAAGCCCAGCGCCGCGGCGACCTCGAACGGCACGCGGCAGAGATCCGCGACGTTGACGGAGATGACGTGGTCGACCGTGCTCGTGTCGTGCGTGCAGCGGCTCATCAGTTTGCCGACGTCCATGCGGCCGAAGAACGCAAGCGACTGGCGTTGCAAATGTGCGAAGATGTTGTTGCGCAAATCGCGCACCACGTGAATGCCGATCCAGCGGAGCGAGTATTGGTTTAAGAACGTCGCGGCGGATTTCAGGCCGAGAAAAACTGGCAGGCACATCATCATGAGCAGGAGGAACTGCCACGTCATGACGCCGCGGTCGTCGAGGATGGGAATGCCGATTTTGTCCGCGGCGCGCTCCGCGTAGGCGAACCATTTGCCGGCGTCGCTTTTCTTTTTCTTTTTGTCGTGTGGCACGGCCTCCACCTCTGCCACGGCGTCGTTCTGCACCTGTGTCACCTGCGGTGCTTGCAGATAGCCGAGGAGCCACGGCACCATGTTGAAGACCGGCACCCACGCGCCGCCCACCAGCATGCCGCACGTCACGCCAATGAGCAACATGCGCTTGTAACGCATGACCGCGCGCGCCAGGCGGCCGTAAATCTCCCGTGCCGAATACTCGCGGTCAATCGAGTCCATATCCGCGCTCCTGCAAAAATTTTTCGACCTCAAGCGCGGCCATGCAACCGGTTCCCGCCGCGGTCACGGCCTGGCGGTAGGTGCGGTCCTGCACGTCGCCCGCGGCGAAGACGCCCTCCAGCGACGTCCGGCAGCGCTCCGCCACAATGTAGCCCTCGGCGTCCAGCTTGAGCTTTTCCTTAAAGACGGCGGTGTTCGGCGTGTGGCCGATCGCGATGAACAATCCGCTCACGTTGATCGTTGACAATTCGCTGGTTTTCACGTCCTGCAACTTCACGCCGGTGACGCCGTTTTCGCCCAGCACCTCCGCGACGACCGCGTTCCAGCGCACCGTGATTTTCGGATTTTCCAGCACGCGTTGTGCCATGATTTTCGACGCGCGCAATTCATCGCGCCGGTGAATCAGCGTGACGTGCGACGCGATGCGCGCGAGGTACAGCGCGTCCTCCGCCGCGGTGTCGCCGCCGCCCACCACCGCAACCTTTTCGCCGCTGTAAAACGCGCCGTCACACGTCGCGCAACCGGAGACGCCGCGGCCGATCATCGCCTTCTCCGACGGCAACCCCAGATACCGCGCCGTCGCGCCCGTGGCAATGATCACGGTGTGACACGAGAGCTCTGTGCCGTCCTCCAGCCACAATTTTTTCACGTCACCCGCGAGCTCACAGCGCGCCACCTCGCCGCTCACGCAGCGCGTCCCGACGCGTTCCGCCTGCGCGTGCATCGCCTCCACGAGCTCCATACCGTTGACCGGCATTTTGAAGCCGGGAAAATTTTCAATATCCGTCGTTTGCGTCAGCTGTCCGCCGCGTTCGCGTCCGTCGATCATGACCGGTTTCAATCCCGCGCGCGCCGCGTAAATCGCCGCCGTGCAACCCGCCGGGCCGCTGCCTATGACAATCACGTTTTCCATCAAAACAAAACCTCCTGTAAATGCCTCATTCTATCACACCCGCCTGCAACCCAAAACAAAAAACATGCTCCCCGCGCCCGCGTCCGCCGCGCAAGCTTCTTGACTTGAAAAGTGGAAGTCGTTATATTTTGAATTTCTTTTTGGAAAAACACCCTGTTTTCCGTGACAAAATTTATTGGAGCCAACGATGTCGAACAATCCCCCGCGCACCACTGACCGAGCCTTTATCATCGAGGTCGACACCGCGTTATTGCATGGGATTACCCACAGCCTCGAGCCGTTGCTCGCCCTGCTCAAGGAAAACGGCCAGACGCTCGACAAGTGGCAGTTTCTCCACCGCGTGGTGGGCACGTCGCCGGAGCGCGTCGCGGAGCAGATGTTCGGCGTGGGCGCGAAACCCGCGCTGCCCGAGGCGATCCGTTCCACCGTCCAGGCCGCGTTGCAAAAGGGGCTCGACCATTTTGTGACGGATGTTTCGCTGATCGTCAACGAAGTCTCGCCAAAGGGCGTGAAGGTCGTACTCGTTTCCGCGATGCCGGACGTACGGCTCAAGGAACTGCTGGGCGCCGCGCTGAGCGACCAGGTACACGTCGTGCAGGTCACGCGGTCGCACTGCTTCGTGTACAAGCCAGAGATGTGGAACGCGGTCTGCGCGCGCGTCGGATTGTACGAGCGTCTTTGCGTGGCGATGGTCGGCAGCGGCATCTCCTGCCGTTCTGCACTGGCCGCGGGGCTTTACAGCGTGGTGGCTTATGACCCGCTGATGGAAGGCAACGACTACGGCGGCGCGGATTACGTCAGCGGTAAGGTCGACAAGAAGCTGATCGCCGAAGGCCTGCGCTGCCTTCGCAAGTCATGAGCAACACCGCCGGCATCGCGCGTCTGCTCGACGTGATGCGCACGCTGCGCGCGCCGGGCGGATGCGCGTGGGACCGCGAGCAAAAGCTTGCCGATTTGAAAATGTGCCTGCTCGAGGAGACGTACGAGCTGCTCGAGGCCATGACCGGCGACGACCTTCCACATCATCAGGAGGAGCTCGGCGACGTGTTGTTGCAGGTGGTCTTTCAGTGTCAGATCCGTGAGGAGGAGGGCGCGTTTGATTTCGATCAAGTCGCCGGTCGCCTCGCCGACAAACTCATCCGCCGCCATCCGCATGTTTTCGGTGATGCCGACGCCACGACGCCCGACGCGGTGTTGAAGCAATGGGAAAGCCTCAAGAAGAAGGAGAAGGGCGACGGCACGGAACGCTCCGCGCTCGCCGGAATCCCCAAACATTTGCCCGCGCTGTTGCGCGCGCAACGCATTCAGGGCAAGGCAAGCAATTCCGGTTTTGACTGGCCCGATCGTTCGGGGCCGGAAAGCAAAATCCGCGAAGAGCTCGACGAACTCGCGGCGGCGATCGAACAAGGCGACAAGGCCGAGATCACGCACGAAGTCGGCGATTTGTTTTTTTCGATTGTGAATGTCTGCCGCTTTCTTGGCGTGGACGCGGAGGACGCGTTGCAGGCGGCGAACGCGCGTTTTTCGAACCGCTTTACGTTTGTCGAAGAGGCAATCCGGCGCGAGGGGAAGGTCATGCGGGAGTGTCCGCTGGACGAGCTTGACCGTCATTGGGACGAAGCCAAGGCGCGCGAAAAACAGTAGGTTTTTTTGGGGCGCACGACATTTCGACTGTGAATGACGGCTCGTGGCGTGGCACGACCTCTGCCACGCCACAAGCGTTCATTAAGGTGGGGCGCGCCCGGCGGTCGCGCCCCACCTTACACGCACCCGTCCCTACAGGACGGATCATCTTTCATGTTGTGTTTTCTACCGACATCCCATCCCTAACGGGACGGCACGCGACGCATCACCGCACATTGAAGGCTGAAAGCCTTGTATCATTAGCGTAGGGCAAGGGGCTGTTGCCCCGTAGCCCTACGTCGTCGCTACACATATTTCACAAGCCCCAACGGGGCGGGATCAATGGCTGAGCATAAAAATCCAGCGAAATATCTCGACAAAAACGTTATATCTATCAATGGCAGATGAAATCGCCTCTGTCATGCACCATGACAGACAAGAAGACCTGCGGTGTGCTTCGCGTCGTCTGTCTTACCTTGTGGCGTGGCACGACCTCTGCCACGCCACGCCTCATGCGGTTATTTTTTCCATTCCGCCGGGAGGCCCTCGATCACCGCCTGGATGACGTCGGGGAGGGACATGTTGGAGCTGTCGATTTTCAACGCGCCGTCGGCGACGCGAAGCGGGGCGCAGGCGCGTTTGGAGTCGATGTTGTCGCGCGCGAGAAGCGAGGCTTTGACGCGTTCCTGTTCGTGCGCGTCGGCGGCGCGGAGACCTTTTTGGATTTCCTCGAGATGACGGCGTTGGGCGCGGACTTCGGCGTTGGCGTCGAGATAAAACCGCGCGGGCGTGTCGGGAAAGACCACGGTGCAAATGTCGCGGCCCTCGACGATGAGGTCGCCGAGCTCGCGCAGGCTGCGCAAAAAGTCGGTGACAAACGTCCGCACTTGCGGCATGCGCGAGACGTCGCTGACGTGTGCGTTGACGTCGTCGGTGCGCAGCGCGTGGCAGAGCTCGACCTCTGCCACGCCGTCGATTCCAAAGACGACCCGCATGTCACGGATGTCGTGGCGGATGGTGAAGGTTTTGACAAAGGCGTTCATGGCGGCCTCGTCGGAGGTGTCGACGCCGGCGGCGCGCGCGCGCCAGGTGACCATGCGGTAGAGGGAGCCGGAGTCGACGTGGAGGAAGCCCAAGCGGCGGCCGACTTCGCGCGAGACGGAGGATTTGCCGGACCCGGAGGGGCCGTCGATGGCAATGACACGGTGCATCTTATTTTCCCTTGAAGACCCGCCACAGCCAAAATTTGAAGCGCCGCCACCAGCCGGTGCGCGGACGTCCGCCGTGCGGCGGGCGCGCGGTGGATTTGGGTTTCATGTAATCGCGGTCGGCAAGTCCCATGGCGACACAATAGCGAAACCGGCGCGGGGATTCAAGCACGGAAAATTCCATTTTCTTTTCCGCCGCAACCTGCTACCCTGTTGACTCCCTTCAAATGAGGTTGTCCCCCTAAAACGCAAGGAATAATTTATGACAGTTGACGTACAGACGATCGCCCCGTGCCGCCAGAAGCTGATCATTACGGTGCCGGCCGAAGAAACGCGCGCGCCGTATGACGAGATCATCTCGATGTTCACCCGGCAGGGTAATCCGCCGGGATTTCGCGCGGGCAAGGCGCCGCGTCCGGTGATCGAGCGCTACTATCGCGGCGAGATCGACAAGGAAGTGAAGCGCACGCTAATCGGGAAGTTTTACCGCAAGGCGCTGGAGCAGGAGAAGATCACGGCGGTGGACATTGTGGATGTCGGCTCCGTGCTTTTCACGCCGGCAACGGGCGCGACGTTCACGGTGACGATCGACGTGGCGCCGGAGTTCAAGCTGCCGAAGTACAAGGGCATCCCGGTGAAGATCGAGGAGATGAAGGTCTCCGATCAGGACGTCGCGGATCAGATCGCGCGGTTGCGCAAGATGTTTGCGGAGCGCAAGGACGTGGCCGGTTCCGGCGCGCAAAAGGAAGACCTTTTGACGTTGGACTACACGGGCGCGGTCGACGGCAAGCCGCTTGCGGAGATCGTGCCGGACCTCGTGACGCTGGCAGGCGGCAAGGAGCACGTCATGGAGCTGGGCAACCCCGCGCCGTTGCCGCTGGAGTTTGACGACGCGCTGACCGGCGCGAAGCCCGGCGACACCGTGACGTTTGACGCCATGTTTGCGAAAGATTTTTACGTCCCCGCGTTGCAGGGCGTCAAGGTCGCCTACACCGCCACGGTCACGGCGTTGCGCCGCGCCGAGCCGATGAGCGCCGAGGCGTTTCTCGATAAAATCCGCTTCACCAAAGGCATGGACGCCTTCCAGGCCGACATCCGCGCGGATCTTGAAAAGCGCAACGCCGCGCACCAGCGCGAGGCGAAGTTTGACGTCATCGCGCAGTACCTCGACGGCAAGTGCAAATTCGACCTGCCCAAGCAGGAGACCGCCAACGAGGTCAACCGCACCGCGCGCACCATGCTCAACGACATCATCCAGCGCGGCGCCACGCGCGAGCAGATCGAGGAGCACCGCGACGCCCTGCTCAAGAACGCCTCCGACACCGCCGAGCGCCGCCTGCGCCTGCGCTACATCCTCTCGCGCATCGCCGACGAGGAAAAGATCGAGGGCTCCGACAAAGAGGTCCACCAGCGCCTCCAGCAAATTGCCTACGAAAACCGCCAGCCCGTTGACAAGGTTCGCGCCGAAATCGAAAAGAATTACGGCCTCGAAGCCGTCCGCCTCGACATCCGCATCCAGAAGGTCATCGACCTGCTTGTCAACGAATCCGAATCCAAATAAGGAGCTTTTCCCATGAGTTATCTCGTCCCCATCGTCGTCGAGCAGACCAGCCGCGGCGAACGTTCCTACGACATTTATTCGCGCCTCCTCCAGGACCGCATCATCTTCATCGGCACGCAGATCGACGACCAGAGTGCCAGCCTCATCATCGCGCAACTGCTCTTCCTTCAGTCGCAGGACGCGAAGAAGGATATCTCCGTCTACGTCAACTCTCCCGGCGGCTCCGTCACCGCCGGCCTCGCGAGTTACGACACCATGCAAGTTCTCTCCTGCGACGTCGCGACCTATTGCGTCGGCCAGGCCGCCAGCATGGGCGCCGTCCTTCTCGCCGCCGGCGCCAAGGGCAAGCGTTACGCCCTGCCCAACGCCCGCATCATGATCCACCAGCCCTGGGGTGGCGCCGAAGGCCAGGCCACCGACATCTCCATCCAGGCCCAGGAAATCCTCCGCCTCAAGCAACGCCTCAACGAAATCCTCGCCCACCACACCGGCAAAACCTTCGACGCCATCACCCACGACACCGAGCGCGATTACTTCCTCTCCTCCGCCGACGCCAAAGCCTATGGCCTCATCGACGAAGTCGTGACAAAACCAATTCAAGTTAACAGTTAATAATTAACAGTTAACAGTTAACACGTAACAGGCTTCAGTTTATTCCCTGTTACTTGTTAACTGTTCCCTGTTAACTGTTAACTAAAAAATCCCTTTTTCCATGGCAAAAAAACATACTCCTCCGCCTCGCGACATACTCTGCAGCTACTGCGGCCGTCCCGCGACCGGCCAGTTGCCTGTCGCCCCGTCGCCCATTAGCGACACCTACGTGTGCGTCGATTGTGCCCGTCAGATTGTCGAATTTCTCGCCCCCTCCAAAGGCGCCGCGCGCAAGCCCCTCAAATCCCTGCGCGTCCCGCCGCCCCATGAGATCAAGACCTTCCTCGATCAATACATCATCGGCCACGACGGCACCAAGCGCATGCTTGCCGTCGCCGTCCACAACCACTACCGCCGCCTCAACACCGACCAATCCCCCGTCCTCGACACCTTCGCCGACGTCGAGATCGACAAGTCCAACATCCTCCTCACCGGCCCCACCGGCTCCGGCAAAACCCTCTTCGCCCGCACCCTCGCGCGCCTGCTCGACGTCCCCTTTGCCATTGCCGACGCCACCACCCTCACCGAGGCCGGCTACGTCGGTGAAGACGTCGAAAACATCCTCCTCACCCTCATCCGCGCCGCCGACATGGACGTCGCCCGCGCCGAAACCGGCATCGTCTACATCGACGAAATCGACAAAATCGCCCGCAAGACCGACAACGTCTCCATCACCCGCGACGTCTCCGGCGAAGGCGTCCAGCAGGCCCTGTTGAAAATCCTCGAAGGCACCGTCGCCCGCGTTCCTCCCCAGGGCGGCCGCAAGCACCCCAACCAGGAATACATCGAGATCAACACCCAGAACATCCTCTTCATCTGCGGCGGCGCCTTCGTCGGCCTCGACACCCTCACCTCCCAGCGCCTCGGCCGCCGCGCCATCGGCTACAACGGCGGCAGCACCAGCGACCCCGCCTACGCCGAGCTCCCCGGCTCCATCGCCCCCGAAGACCTCATCCGCTACGGCCTCATCCCCGAATTTGTCGGCCGCCTTCCCGTCATGGCCCAGCTCGCCGAACTCACCGAGGACGACCTCGTCGCCATCCTCACCACGCCCAAAAACTGCATGATCCGGCAGTACCAAAAACTCCTCGCCATGGAAGGCGTCACCCTCGACTTCGCCCCCGACGCCCTGCGCACCATTGCCCGCTTCGCCCACCTCCGCAAGACCGGCGCCCGCGGCCTCCGCGCCATCATGGAGCACCTCATGCTCGAAGTCATGTACGAGGCCCCCGGCAACCCCGCCCTCAAGCAAATCATCATCACCGACTCCCTCCTCCGCGAGCAACTCGCCAACCCCGGTTCCCTTCTCAAAATCCTCCTTGCCCAAACCGGCAAAAAATCCAAAGCATAAAAGCTTTGCGTGGCAGAGCATGACCTCTGCCACGAAAAAAAGCAATGTAAGGCAGACACTCTTGTCTGTCGGTGTACATGACAAAAGAGACAGACAAGAATGTCTGTCCTACACTGCAATTCTTAGCATCGAAGGTGCGTCACAACAGTAACCGTCGGTGGAGCGCGAGCAACGCGAGTGCGGAACCGGTGGACAGCCGTGTCTCTGACCATCAGCCCCGGAGGGGCTGAACATGACCGGAATGTTGAAGCCAGCGCGTGCGTCTACTGGATTTTGTTCAACCCCATATCACAACAAGTCTAGTGTGCTTTTGCTGAACTGAGGGTGTCTTCACGCAAACCGCGAAAAGAAAAAGTGTGAAAGCAAAATATAGCGTCGAAAATCGCGTTGTGGCAGAGGTGGGGCTGTGCCACGGCGAGGTTAGGCCGGGAAACCGAGTTGGCGGAGGGTGGCGAGGAGGTTGGGGGAGGCGTTGGAGAGAAGGGGACGGGTGGCGGAAAATTCGCGGCGGTAGGGGTAGTTGGCGCGGAGGTGATCAAAGGCTGCGATAGGATCAGGGGCGAGGGCGGAGGCACGGAAGGCGCGGTCGTCGGCGGGGAGATCGTAGGTGGCGAGGGTCAGAGTGTGGAGGAGGTCTTCGGGATGCGAATAGGCGGCGGCGGCGGCGGTGAAGGTGGGGCAGGGCGGCGGCGGGAGGGGGAAGTCGAAGGCAGGGGGGAGGTTGAGGTGCTGGCAGGCGGCGAGGTAGGTGTGGCGGGTGCCGTTGAGCTTGCCTTCGTAGGAGTGGCCGGCGATGTGAGGGGTGGCGATTTGCAGAAGGGGGAGGAGATCGGGATTGTAACGGGGTTCGTTTTCCCAGGTGTCGAGGACACAAAGGGTTTGGGGACGGGTGCGGAGATGATGGAGAAGGGCGGTGTTGTCGATGACAGGACCGCGGGCGGCGTTGATGAGGAGGACGCCGGGCTTGAGGCAGGACAGGTTGCGGGCGTTGAGGAGGTGGCGGGTGCAGTCGGGGTCGTCGGGGTTTTTGTTGAGGGGAACGTGAAGGGTGAGGATGTCGGCCTGCGGGAGGATGTCGGCGAGGGGAAAAAACGGGGTGTCGTTGTCGTTATTGTCGCGTTGGCGGGGCGGGTCGCAGACGAGGAGTTTGAAGCCGAGAGCGCGGGCTTTGGGGATGATTTTTTTGCCGACGTTGCCGGCGCCGACGAGGCCGAGGGTTTTGCCGTGGAGCCGGAAGCGGTGGCGGTGGGCGAGGAGGAGGAGGGCGGTGGTAATGTATTGGGCGACGCTTTCGGCGTTGCAACCGGGGGCGGCGGTCCAGGGGATGCGGCGCTGTTCAAGGAGGGGGATGTCGATGTGGTCGGTGCCGATGACGGCGGAGCCGTAGAAGCGGAGGCGGTCGGCGTGTTGGAGAAGGGCGGCGTTGATTTTGGTGGTGGAGCGGGTGAAGAGGAGGTCGACGCCGCGGAGGTGTTCGGGGGTGATGAGGCGGCCGTCGATGAGGGTGGTTTTGCCCAGCGTGGAGAAGGCCTCGAGGGCGAGGGGCATGTTGGCGTCGGCGAGGATGTTCATGGATGGGTTAAGGAAAAGGGAGAAGGGTGGCTACAACGACTGCGGCGACGATGATTGGTGGTGGCGATGGTGTGGCGTGGCAGGGGCTATGCCACGCCACGGGGAGGAGTCAATTATTTGAAGGCGCACTTGTTGAGGTGGTCGTTGATGAAGCCGGTGGCCTGGAGGTGGGCGTAGCAGATGGTGGAGCCGATGAATTTGAAGTGGCGTTTTTTGAGGTCGGCGGCGATGCGGTCGGAGAGGGGAGTGGTGGCGGGGATTTCGATGAGGCGGTTGACGGAGTTGTGAATGGGTTTGCGGTCGGGGAAGAAGGTGAGGAGGTAGTTGGCGAAGGTGTCGAATTCGCGGGTAATGGCGAGGAAGGTCTGGGCGTTGTTGACGGCGGCGGCGATTTTAGGGCGGCTGCGGATAATGCCGGGATTGGTGACGAGGCGGTCGATGTGAGCGTCGGTGAAGTTGGCGACACGGTGAGGGTCGAAGCCGGCGAAGGCGGCGCGGTAGTTTTCGCGCTTCTTCAAGATGGTGAACCAGGAGAGGCCGGACTGGGAGGTTTCGAGGACGAGGAATTCGAAGAGGCGCTGGTTGTCGGTGCAGAGCTTGCCCCATTCGGTGTCGTGGTACTGGATGTAGAGGGGGTCTCTGAGGCACCAGGGGCAGCGGTAGATTTCGGGCGGGGCGCCGTCGTCGGCGGGTTTGACGGGGACGAGCTTGGGACGGGCGTTGATGGAGCGACGGAGTTCGCGGAGGTTGCGGCGGAGGTTGTATTCGAAGGTGGGCATGGCGGGAAAGGGAGTGGCTAAAGGGGAGGGCTAAAGGGGAGGGCTAAAGGCTAAAAAAGGTTTGTGAAAGTCGAGTTTTTTTAGCCATTAGCCATTTTTAAACGTGTTCAAGCAAGTTTGTCGCGTTGGCGGACCAGGTGTTGTTTTGATGGCGGAGGTGGTAGGTGGCGAAGGTGTGGGGTTTGAGGATGCCGAGGGAGAGGGTTTGCCCGGCGATGTTGAGGATGGCGGGGGTTTGTTCGCCGGCGGTTTCCTGGATGCGGAGGATGAAGGTGCCGGGCGCGGCGTCTTCGGGGGTTTTGAGGCCGAGGAGTTGGATTTGGCCGTGGGGCTTGAGTTCGAGGAGGGAGGCGCTGCGGGGGAGTGTGCCGGAGGTGGCGGGGACGGGTGTGCTGATGAGCGGTTGCTCGAGCTCGGCGGAGAGGCGGGGGAGGTTGTCGAGGTCGGGGGTGAGGAGGAATTTGAAGGTGAGCTGGCCGCGGTCGCAGATGGGGATGTGGAGGTTGTTATCGGCGGCGGGCTGGGCGGCGGCGGCGTGGCCGATGACGGAGCGGGCGACGGAGGCGCGCAGGGCGTTGTCCTTGATGTCGAAGCAGTAGAGGGCGTCGGAGGCGAAGCCGAGGGTGTCGGTTTTGACCCAGTGGTTGGCGGGGGCTTCGCCAATGGCGAGGTCGCGCTGGAGGGCGGTGCCGAGGACATCGTAGGTGGCGGATTGGGGGTTGCAGGGGAGGACGAGCTTGAGGCGGGCGGCGCGTTCGTTCCAGAGGAGGCGGGCGGAGATGTCGACGTGCTTTGTGTCGCGGCAAAGGCGGCAGGTGAGGTCGAGGGTGGAGTTGCCGCCGGTGAGGCGGATGAAGAGGGCGGCGCGCTCGGGGCCGGTTTCGATGGGGTAGGCGTGGGTGATGGTCCAGGTGTGGCGGATGGCGGAGAGGTTGGTGTCCTTGATGTCGGAGCCGCCCCAGGAGCCGTGGGGGTCTTCGACGGTGATGACGTGAAGGCCGGGCGCGCTGAGGAAGGGTTGTCCATCGCGGAGAATTTGGATGTGGGGCTGTCCGGTTTGGGCGGTGAGGGTGAGGAAGCCGTTGGTGATGCCGTCGTTGCCGTCGAGGACGCGGGCGACGGGCGCGGTGCGGGTGTCAACAGGCGTGGGTGGATTTTCGAGCCAGCCGTATTCGAGGAGCGTCCAGCCCATGGGCGGCAGGGAGAGGGGGACGATGCAACGGCGGCGCCAGACGACCCACGGCGCGTACTGGGCCTCGTTGGGCATGGTCTGGTGGGGCAGGGGAGCGCCGTCGTGGTCGCGGCAAATGGTGGGGCATTCCGCGGTGCGGTGGTTGTAAATTTCGATGGGGCGCCAGTCGAGGTTGGACTCGAGCTCGAAGTGGGACTTGACGGGCCACGGGTGGGGGTTGAAGACGAGTTGCATGGTTGCGCCGGGGAGGTGGTCGGCGGGCTTTGCGTGGCGATGCGTGTTCATGTTGCGCGCAAGGAAGTTGAGCGCGGCGAGTTCGTTGACAATGGCGGGATGCGTGGCGGCGTGGAGCCAGGCGATCTGGTCGGTGTACGCGCGCTCGATGGAGGTGCCGGGCAAAATGTCGTGGAAGGAGTTGAAGAGGATCGACTCCCACAGCGGCGAGAACGCGGGGCGCGGCGAGTCGGGCAGAAGCGTGTGGATGGCCTCGGTGGTGGCTTCGGCCTGGGCGACGCGCGCCTCGGCCTTGCGGTACTCAAATTTGAATTGCGCGGCGGAGGCGTAGCAACCGCGCAGCGTGAAGTTCATTTCGCGATTGTGCACGGGCAAAAAGTTGTCGCCGCCCTTTTGCGCGATCTCTTTGCGGAGCGCGGCGAAGAAGGGCGTGAGGCCGGAATGGACAATCTTGATTTCGGGATGTCGCGCGGCCCATTCGCGGAGCTGGAGGAGCATGAGGCGCGTGGGGCCGCCGCCGTGATCGCCGAGTCCGTAAAAGACGCCGATGTTGTCGATGTCGGTTTCGGGAATCAACTCCAGCGACAATTCGAGGCGGTGAAGTAGGTCGTTGTGACCGTCGCGCTCGTGGCAGTACACGCCGTTGAAGGGGCGGTAACCGAGGACGCGATTGCCCGCGCTGGAGGTCCACCAAAAGGCCGGTTTGTCAAGGTGCATCTGCGCCTCGAACGGACGCGTGAAGGCAAACGAATCCATGCCCGCGGCGGCGAAGATGTCCACGAGGCCCGCCGAGTGTCCGAACGAATCCGCGGCCCACGCGCAGGTTGGCGTGAAGCCGAACGTCCGCTTGAAATACACCTGCGCCTGCGTGAAGTGGCGGCAGAATGCCTCCGTGCCCGTGAGGTTCGTGTCGGGCTGGATGTGCGTGCCGCCGACGACATCCCAGCGCTTCTCCTTCACGTACTTTTTGATCAGCGCGAACGCCTCGGGATCGTGCCGTTCCACGTGCTGGTAAAACGCCGCCTCACCGCGGATCGTCGTCAGCTCCGGAAACTCCTCCATCAACTCCAGAATCGTGCGCGTCGTGATCAGCGCCTCGTTCATTCCGTCGCGCCAGTCCCACAGCCAGACCGGATCCAGGTGCGCGTTTGCAATCAGGTGAAAGGTGACGTGGCGTGAAGTGCTCATGATGGATGAAGGTTTGGGGTTGCGGGCAATTCCGGGTAGTATAACAAAAAACACCATGCGCAACACGCCCCGTGTTTCACCGCGCTGTACAGGAGGAATGCGAGGCTGTATACTGTCGCCGCATGACTTCACGAGAAAGACTTTTCGCCTCGCTACGCGGGGAATCCACGGATCATGTGCCGGTGTGGCTGCTCTTTCCACACGACCGCCTGGGATGCTACGCCGACGTGCGCAACCTCGCCGCGTACCAACCCGTGTGCGAGCGCATCCCGCAACACGCCATCACGCTCAACCGCCGCAACCTCGGCATGCCGCTTTACAGCCGCGCCGTAAAATGTTGGGCCGAGGATTGCGGCAACGGCGTGCGCAAAAATTGGGTCGAGGCAAACGGCGTCAAGCTCTTCAGCGAAACCGGCCCCGGCTACAAAAAAGCGCTGCTCGACACCGACGAGGATTTGGAGGCCTGGGCCACGCTGCCCTTCCTCACCGACGAAACCGAAATCCGCGCCGCGCTCGACAGCCGTTACGACGCGTACATGAAGGAGAAGCGCGAATTTCCGCCCGAACTCGGCGCCATGATGCTCGACCTCGGCGAACCCGTCAGCCCCATTTACCACGCGTCAAACCTCGAGAGCTACGCCATCTGGTCGCTCACTCACAACGACCTCATCAAACAAATTCTCGACCGCCTCATGATCCGCGACCGCCTGATTTACACGTGGTGCCTCGAGCGCGAACTCGCGGACGTCTACTTCCTCGTCGGCAGCGAACTCGCCTCTCCGCCGCTCCTCAGCCGCGACACCTTCCAGCAGTGGATCATCCCCTACGCCGCCGAACTCATCCGCATGGTGCGCGACGCCGGCGCCTTCGCCATTCAACATTACCACGGCCAGATCCGTGAGATCCTCGACGGCTTCGTCGACATGGCGCCCCACGCCCTCCACACCATCGAGGCCCCGCCCGTCGGCAACTGCACCTTCACGCAGGCCTACGACGCCGTCGGCCGCAACATGACCCTCATCGGCAATATTCAGTACGACGAATTTCGCTCCCGCACGCCCGACGAAATGCGCCGCGCCGTCCGCGACGTGCTCGACGAATGCCGCGGCAAACGCCTCATTCTCTCCCCCTCCGCCGGCCCCTTCGACGCCGCCCCGCCCCAGCGCGTGATCGACAACTATGTCGCCTTCGTCGACGAAGCCTGGCGCTGGGGCGAATGGAAAATCGACGCATGAAAAAGCATCGCTTCATCTTTTCACTGCGCAAAAACATCCTCATGGGCCTCCTCTTCTCCGGGCCCATCCTCGCCACACTTTGGATCCTCGAAGTCATCTGGAAATTCGTCTGGCGCGCCACTGCCGGCTGGATTCCCCGCTCGTGGTTTCCCAACCTCGCCGAAGGCGGTGTCTGGCGCCTGCGCCTCCTCGACAGCCTCAGCCTCATCGCCCTCGTCATCGGCCTCTACGTCCTCGGCATGCTCGTCAGCAACCTCATTGGCCGCGGCTTTCTCACCTGGAGCGACCGCGCCTTTTCCAACATCCCCGTCGTCCGCAGCATCTACCTCTTCTTCCGCCAGATCAGCGGCTGGATCGCCTCCCGCAACAACTCCGTCTTCCGCAGCGTCGTCCTCGTCGAATATCCCCGCAAAGGCTCCTTCGCCCTCGGCTTCGTCACCTCCGACGCCGACATCCGCATCATCAACAAAGCCCGCGACATCAGCGCCACCACCGATCCCTTTGTCAGCGTCTTCATCCCTACCACGCCCAACCCCATGAGCGGCTTCCTCCTCTTCTACGCCTCCAGCGAAATCATCCCCCTCGACATGGACGTGCGCGACGCCTTCAACCTCATCATCTCCGCCGGCGTCATCAACACCGAAACCCAGCAGGAAGACGCCGGCTCCAACTACCTCGACCGCCTCCACGACGCCCTCCACTCCATAAAAAATAACAAGGAATAGTGAATAGTTAACAGTTAAAAGGTAACAGTTAACAGTTGATAAATGAAAAAACCGCTGCCCATTCCCTGCTCCTTGTTAACTGTTAACTCTTAACTGTTAACTTCTCCCATGTTTACCTCCACCGAAGCCATCGTCCTGCGCGTCCATCCCTGGTCCAACTCCTCCCACCTCGTCACCTGGCTCACCCCCGATTACGGCCGCGTCACCACCCGCATCAAAGGCGCCTGCCGACCCAAAAGTCCCTTCCTCGGCCAGTACGATCTCGCCTACACCTGCGAGCTCATCTTCTACACCCGCGAAACCGGCGGCGTCCACTCCATCAGGGAAGTCTCGCCCCTCAACCTCCGCGAGCCGCTCCGCCACAACTGGCGCGCCGCCGCCACCGCCAACTACTACATCGACCTCGCCGCCCGCGTCACCCTCCCCATGCAGGAATCCCGCCGCCACTTCGACCTCCTCGAACGCGACCTCGACGCCCTGTGCGCCGTCACCCCCGCCATCCCCGACATCCTCCGCCACGAAGCCCGCCTCCTTCAGCTTCTCGGCCTCTTCCCCAATCTCGACCCCTGTCCCCATTGTCACCTCCATCCCCTTCAGTCCCTCCGCTACTCCATTTCCAGCGCCAAACCCCTCTGCGCCCACACCCGTCCGCCCGCTCCCTCCGACACACTCCTCACCCTTCCCCTCGGCGTCCTCCACGCCCTGTCCCGCCTCCTCAACCCCGCCCTTTCCACCGCCTCCAGCGCCGAACCTTTTTCCGCCCACGATTTTTCGCTTGGAATCCGCCGGTTTCTTGGTATATTTATCCGCCATCACGTGGAACTCTCCATGAGCACCCGGCGGACGCTGTTCGACCTTTTCAGCAGCCTCCCCGCCGTGACATAGGTTCCCGCGTGCGGAGCCACAACCTCACCATGAAACACAAACACTACATCTTCATCGCCATCTTCGTCGTCCTCGCCGCCGGCGCCGTCTTCTCCATCATCCCCTCCAACAACAACCCCGCCATCGCCGAGCTTGAATCCCTCCCCGCCCCAAAACCCGAAGACCCCGCCGTCACCTGCAACGGCGACACCCTCACCTTCGGCCAGCTCGACACCATGGCCAACGCCCAGATCGAAACCGCCATCGAACGCGGCATGATCGGCATGGAAGACAAAGACCGCCAGGAAGCCCTCGGCCAGATTCGCCCCGGTCTCGCCAAGCGCTACGTCGAAAAAATCCTCCTCGTCCAGGAAGCCAAGCGCCAAAACCTCACCGTCACCGACGACGAACTCAAGGCCGAGCTCGGCCGCATCGAGGAATACGCCAAATCCCAGAACATGACCCTCGACCAGCTCTTCGAATCCGCCCGCATGCCCAAAGACTTCCTCATGCGCGACATCAACGAAGGCATCCTCATCAAGAAGCTCCTCGACAATATCAAGGCCTCCATCACCGTCTCCCCCGACGACATCGCCGCTGAAAAAGCCTCCTTCGCCAAGGACAAGGAAGCCGCCACCGCCGCCCGCGCCAAAATCGAAGACCTCAAAAAGCAACTTGACGAAGGCGCCGACTTCGCCCAGCTCGCCAAAGACAACTCCGCCTGCCCCTCCTCTGCCAAAGGCGGCGAGCTCGGCACCTTCGGCCGCGGCCAAATGGTCAAGCCCTTCGAAGACACCGCCTTCGCCCTCGAGCCCGGCAAAGTCAGCGACATCGTCACCACCCAGTTCGGCTACCACCTCATCAAAGTCACCGCCCGCGACGACGACGCCGGCTCCGTCACCGCCTCCCACATCCTCATCTCCGCCGACACCGCCGAACCCCCGACCGACGAGCAAATCACCGACGAGCTGAAGCAAGGCAAACTTCAGGACGCCTGCATCAAGCTCCTCCAGGGCCTCTACAAAAACGCCAAGATCGAAACCACCATCCCCGGCCTCAACTTCAAGGAAGAAATGGGTCTCGCCCCCGAAGCCCACTCCGCCGACGACGGCCACAACCACGGCGCCGAATAACCAAACCTCCAAAGCTTTTCGTGGGGGGGCGGGCCGCCGGCCCCCCCCCCCCCCGGGAGTGAGACACCCCAGACTTGGGGGGATGGGGGG